>CAZXLP010000076.1:0-3786 GCA_964642085.1 uncultured Anaerolineaceae bacterium | reverse complement strand
GGGCCGTCTCCGAAGTTGGTGACGATGGAGTCCGGATCGATCGGCAGCTTCGACGCGATCGCGACGCCGTTCCAGCGGCCTTCACCGTGATGGACCAGCTCGTAGCCGCGCATACGGAAGGGGAGGACTGGCGCGTCGTCGTCGGAGAGCTTGGTCTCCTGCATCATCAGGATGTCCGGCTGGGCGCGGTCGAGCCACCACAGCACGCGGTCCATGCGAGCCTTGAGGGAGTTGACGTTCCAGGTCGCTATGCGCATCGCCAGCACGATATCGTGACCCGCGCAATCAGCTTGAGGCCTAGCGAACGACCAGCTCGCCTCTCATCTCCTCGTGGATCGTGCACACGAAGGCATATGTCCCGAGGGCTGGCGTCCGGAACTCCAGCAGCTCCGACTCGCCCGGCCGGATGATCTCGCTCGTGCGCACCGTGATCGGGTCAAGGAAGACAAGGTTGTGCTCGAGGACCGAGACATTGGAAAACGACAGCGCAACCAGGGTGTTCGGTGGCGCCACGAGGCTGGCCGGGTCAAACGCTGCGCCCTCACCGGTTTGAGTTCGGACTTCCAAGGGAACAGCTGGGCGTCCAATCGCCATGGTGTCGCAACCGCTCAACGTGATGAGAAGCGCCACCAACACCCAGGCTGCCAGCCGGCCGAGCCGTCGCATAACTGAGGGCACTAGCGCAGGTCAGCGCAGGCCGTATACGTGGCCAGATCGTCGTTGGAGCGGTGCACGTTGACGGCCAGGTCGCCGCGAAGCAGATCAGCCATTGCCGCCGGTACGACGGTGACCGAGGCTCCGTTGACGACGTTCTTCAAGGGATAGCGCGGTTGCGGAACGAGGTCGACGCACGTGCCCGGGTGGATGTGGGCCGGCATGTCGAGGTTCCCGGCGGGCTCGACATGTACCTGAACCTCGGTCAATCCCGTGCCGGCGTCGGTCAGCATCACCGACCCGGTGACACCGGAGTTGTTGAGTGTCCCCAGCTGGATCGTCCGCGTCTCAGCCGGCGCGGCGCACGCACCGAGTGTCAACAACGCAGCAACGGCGATCGTTAACAGGACCCGTCTGCGCATGGCCCGTGTTTCAGTCATTCGTATCTCCCTGCTTTACGGCGGCCAATCAAGAACTGCTGATGACGCCCGCGCGGGCGGTCCGACGGTCACGCCTGGGCGCCGGGGAGGCTGCTCGCCGACGTGGTCGGGCGCAGCTCGTCACCCTGGCGAGCGCAGCTGGAACGTTCCGAGCCTCCAGCGGATGAGCGAACAGAAAGCCCTGGCCAAACTGGGCGCCGGCTGATCGCAACGCGGCCAGCTGGCTCGGTTCTTCGATTCCCTCGGCCACCGTTTCCAGGCCAAGTATTTGGGCAAGCGAAACGATGGACCTCACGAGCGCGCGCTCTGCCGAGCCACTATCGACAGCGGCGACGAAGGACCGATCGATCTTCAGGATGTCGACCGGCAGATTGCGGAGGTAGCTCAGGGACGAGTAGCCGGTCCCAAAGTCGTCGATAGCCAGCCGCACACCGAGCGATTTCAGCGCCCCGAGGCGCGCCATCACGACATCCAGGTCAGTCAGCAGCACGCTCTCCGTAATCTCCAACGTCAGCAGCGCCGGATCGAGCCTGGACTCTCTCAGCGCGTTCGCTACGTCCTCGATCAAACCGGCTTCGGCGATCTGGCGCGATGACAGGTTGACGCTCATTGTCAGAGGACGAGAGGCACCCTCCTGCCACGCCTGTCCCTGGCGGCACGCCTCGGCCAGCACCCAGCGTCCGAGAGGCACGATCAGGCCGCTCTCCTCGGCGAGTGGAATGAACTCGGTCGGTCCGACCAACCCTCGGCGCGGATGGCGCCAGCGGATCAGCGCCTCGACGCCGGTGATCGTCGTCGATTCGAGATCGACCAACGGCTGATAGAGCAGGAGGAACTCACCGTTCTCGAGCGCCAGGTGCATGTCGGCCTTGAGCTGGTGCCGATCGATGGTCACCAGGTGCACATCGGGCTGGAAGACCATCAGGCGGTCCTTGCCCTGGGTCTTGGCCGCGTACATGGCCACGTCGGCATGGCGGAGCAGCTCCTCCCCAGTCTGCACAGGGTCCGTGTACAGCGCGATGCCGACGCTGCCACGAATGCGTACGGCATGCCCCTGGACCGTGAAAGGCGCGCGCAGGGCTTCCAGGACACGTTCGGCAATCTCCACCGAGGCGTGCCTGTCGTGGGCGTCCTCGAGCAGGATCGCGAACTCGTCGCCGCCCATCCGCGCCGCGGTGTCGGCGTCGCGGAGCGTTCGTTGAAGGCGCTCCGCGACTGAGACCAACAGCTCATCACCTGCTCCATGGCCAAGGCCATCGTTCACAGACTTGAAGTCATCCAGGTCAAGGAACATGACTGCGACCGCCGACTGATCGCGCCGCGCACGCGTGAGCGCGTGGTCCAGGCGGTCCATGAAAAGAGCCCGATTCGGTAAACCCGACAGCGCATCGTGAAACGCCTGGTAGCGCAACTGCTCCTCGAGCGCGCGCCGGTCCGTGATGTCGCGGTAGTTGACGACTATTGCGCTCACGGCAGGGTCGTCCAGCAGGTTCTTGGCCGTTGCCTGCAGCCAGCGCCAGGACCCGTCAGCGTGGCGCGCGCGGAAGTCGGCCGCGGCCTCCGCGCCGGTCCGCGTACTAATGTCCGCGATGAGCGAGCGGATCCAGGCGACGTCAGCCTCGTGGATTGCGTCATAGGCCGACGTTCCGACTCGATCCTTGGGGTCGTGTCCGAGAACGCGCGCGACGGCCGGGCTCTCGTAGGCAATGGTGCCGTCGGCATCGACCATCAAGATCACGTCGGATGAGTTGCGCACGAGGGACCGGAAGCGCTCCTCGCTGCGCCGCAGATCAGCACCCAGCAGCCGCTCGGTTTCGGCGCGCGCTCGAAGCTGCCGGTTCTGACGGCCGAGCAACGCGGACGTTCCGGCGAAGGCGACCGCCAGCACGACGAGCAGGACCGACGCGGCGGCTAGGGCGAGCAGGAATACATCACGACGAGTTGTGTCGACACGATCCTCGATCGGCCGCGCATCCTGTCCGACGTCGTAGACACCGATCGGGTCGCCGTCCACCAGTCCTCGGATCGGTACGAAAATCTCGAGCATCTGTCCGGTGTCTGTCGTGCTGAGCGTACCGTCGGGGCCGGCCTGATCCGCGGCGTAGGCGCTTGTGCTCGTCCCGAGAAATGCCCTCGCCACGTGCTCGTCGATCGAGAAGCGCCGGCCGCGCAGCTCCGGATCGGTTGAGTAGACGATTCTTCCGTCGCGTGACCAGATGCTGATTACGCGGATGTCGCCCGCCAAGGTAAGGCGCTCGAGCTCGTCCGAGATGCGCGACTCGGACAACGCCCCCAGCGCCAGACTGCTCTCGTCAACCTGTGGATCCACGTAGCCGCGCACGATGGCCTCTACGTTGTGAACGGCCGCATCGGCTGCGGTGTTGCGCAGGTGGCCTGCTACGACCTCGGCAAGCACGATGGCCATGCCGACGACGACGGCGACGGCGAGCAGCCCAACGTACAGCCGAAGGCTCGGCCGCCAAAGGCGGATCGAGCGGACGCCAAGCACGCGGTGAAGGAGTTGGGCGGAGATGTTCATTGCAATGGACTCTGAGTGCCCGAGGCTATGACCGGGGTCGTTCGACGGCCTATGGACCGTTCGTACTGCGCACCGCTGCGCCTTCAGGATTCGAGCCTCGGGCGCAGTTATCCTGCACGTGAGATGGGACGCCCAGGCGCGTTAGTCGTCATC
>CAZXLP010000075.1:0-6628 GCA_964642085.1 uncultured Anaerolineaceae bacterium | reverse complement strand
GAGAAGATCATGCCGTTCGATCTCATCCCGCGGATCATCCTGCCGGACGAGTGGAAGCGCATCGAGCGCGGGCTCGAGCAACGAGTGCGCGCGCTCAATCTCTTCCTTCACGACATCTATCACGACGAGAAGATCCTCGGCAGCGGTCTGATCCCGCCCGAGCTCATCCTCGGCGCTCGCGGGTACCGCCGCGAGGTCCGTTCGGTCGAGCCGCCGCTCGGCGTGTACACGCACGTCGTCGGCAGTGATCTCGTGCGCGACCATCGCGGCGAGTTCTTCGTGCTCGAGGACAATCTTCGCGTTCCCTCCGGTGTCTCGTACGTGGTCGAGAACCGCCGCGTGCTCAAGCGCGTCTGGCCTCAGATCTTCGCTGACTATCCGATCCGGCCGGTCGAGGGTTATCCCCAGGATCTCCTCAGCGTCCTGCGCGAAGTGGCGCCATCGATCGCCGAGGCAGCCACCGTGGTGCTGCTCACCCCCGGGGTACACAACTCCGCGTTCTTCGAGCACGCGTTCCTTGCGAAGGCGATGGGCATCGAGATGGTGCAGGGCTCGGACCTCTTCGTGGACGACGGGACGGTGTACATGCGGACGACGAGCGGGCGGCGACGCGTCGACGTGATCTACCGGCGGGTCGACGACGACTTCCTCGACCCCCTCGCGTTCCGCCGCGATTCGTTCCTTGGAGTGCCGGGGCTCCTTGCCACCTACCGGATGGGTCGTGTCGGTCTGGCGAACGCGCCCGGCACCGGCGTCGCCGACGACAAGGCGATCTACGCGTACGTTCCCACGATCATCAAGTACTACCTCGGCGAGGACGAGATCATCCCGAACGTGAAGACCTATGTGGCGGCAGACCCGAGCGAGCGCGCGTTCATCCTCGAGCACATCGCGGAGCTGGTCGTGAAGTCGGTGGACGCGAGCGGCGGCTACGGGATGCTCGTCGGACCACACTCGCCGAAAGCGGACCACGAGGAGTACCGTCGCCGGATCAAAGCGGACCCACGCGGCTACATCGCTCAGCCGACCATCGCGCTTTCGCGCCACCCGAGTTGGAGTGCGGGCTCGCTCGAGGGCCGTCACGTCGACCTCCGGCCGTACGTCCTCTTCGGGAAAGAGATCCGTGTGACGCCAGGCGGCCTGACCCGCGTAGCGCTTCGGGCCGGCTCGCTCGTCGTGAACTCATCGCAGGGCGGCGGTGCCAAGGACACCTGGGTGCTCGGCTAGATGCTCGCCCGGGTCGCGGACGATCTCTACTGGATGGCGCGATACGTCGAGCGCGGGATCGCCGTCTCACGTCTCATCGACGTCACACGGCACCTGGAGCTCGACGTTGGCGTCGAGGAGCGCGACTTCTGGGGACCCCTCGTCGGAGCGGTGGATCTCTCGGCCGAGGACGTCTCCTTCTTCCTCCTATCGGATCGGCTGAACCCCGACTCGCTCGTCTCCTGCGTCCGTCATGCGCGCGAGCTCGCCCGCGGGATCCGCGAGTCCATCACGAGCGAGATGTGGGAGGAGCTGAACACTCTCCAGCAGTCGCTGGCGCTGCCCGGTAAGCAGCGGCAGGCCCAGGGCGACAGCGTGTCTTTCCAGCGGCTGATCCGGCAGCGACTTCAATACTTCCAAGGTCTGGTCGGATCGACGCTCGCACACGACGAGCCCTGGAACTTCCTGAGCCTCGGCACCTACCTCGAGCGCGCGGACGGCGTGGTGCGTCTTCTTCGGCAGCAGGCGCACCTCCTCGCGCCACGCGACGATGCGGAGACGTCTGATGCCGACATGGTCCGCTGGCTGGCGGTGTTGCGCTCCTGCGGATCGGCGGAGGCGTATGCACGTTTCTATTCACTGCGAGTCGAGCCGGCTCGGATCGTGGAGTTCCTCCTCCTCAATGCGGTGTTCCCGCAGTCGGTGCGGTTCGCGCTGGGAGCGGCCGAAGACGCCCTCAGCGCGGTGGCCGCGCTCCGGACCGCCGCGGCCAACGACCCGGGACCTTCGGTCCGCACGCTCGGGCGCGTGCGCGCCGATGTCGAGCACGCGGCCATCGACGAGGTCTTCGAGATGGGACTCGAGGAGTTCCTGTCCGGCGTGCAGGGATCGATCGCTCAGGTGTCTGACGAGATCGTTGCCACGTACCTCCGGGACGAGCCGCAGCCCAGCCGGCTCGTCGGTGTGGCGCGCGCGGCGGTGCTCATGGCCGCCCAGCAACAGCAACAACAGTGAAGGTCCGCGTCGAGCACACGACGCGTTTCGAGTACGACTCGGACGTCGTCGAGAGCGTCATCGACGTCCGACTCGGTCCGCGCAGCGACGCGCATCAGCGCTGGGGTCGATTCGAGATAGGCATCGAGCCGGCGGGCGCGTATCGCCGATACAGCGACGGCTTCGGCAACACCGCATTCCTCGTGACACTGGCGCGACCGCACCGGCACCTCGAGCTGCGGACGGTCGGGGAGATCGAAACGCTCCTCGCCGATCCTTTCGCGACACCGGCGCAGCTGCCCGATCCGCTGGGGCCCTCGGCCCTCGCTGACTCTCTCAACCCCTCGCTTCTTGTCCCGGCGGTGCCCGAGCTGGAGGCGCTAGCTGGGCCTCATCGTCCGGCGTCCGCGGACGACACCTTCGCCGCGGTGCAGAACCTGATGCATCTCGTCAACCAACGCCTCGAATACGTGGCAGGCGTCACGACGGTCGAGACGACTGTGGTCGAGGTCCTCGGCGAGCCACGTGGCGTCTGCCAGGACTTCGCGCACCTCTTGATCGGGTTGTGCCGCTCGGTCGGGATCCCGGCTCGCTATGTCAGCGGCTACATCGTGGCCGACGCCGGAGGCCCGCGCCGCGGCATCCGCGCATCGCACGCGTGGGTCGAGGCGTTCACGCCGACGCACGGCTGGCGTGGATTCGATCCCACGAACGATCTGGTCGCGAGCGCCTATCACGTGAAGCTCGCGATCGGGCGCGACTACAGCGACATCCCGCCGCACCGGGGAACATTCCGCGGCCCCGCAAAGGAGCTCCTGTCGGTCGAGGTCTCGTCCACGGTCGTGTAGCGTCAGGCGCGGCGCGGGAGCCCCTCGTACCGGCCGAGCTGCTCGACATCGCCGAGCAGCTCCAACGTCCGGGCACCGGCCCCGAAAGCCGCGCGGTCACCCGTGATGTGCGCGAGCTCGCACCGCGCTCGCGCAGCGGAGGGGACGGCGCCGATGCGATCGAAGATGACGAGAGCTCCCTCGAGCTGCGAGCGGTCGCGGGCGGCGACCCCGAGCGCCCGCCGCGCTGACCCTTCCAGCGGCAGGTAGCCAGACCTGCTCGCGAAAGCGACGACGCGATTCACGAGATCCGCGTCAACGGCGTACGCGAGGTCGGCCAGACGCGCGTAGAGGCGTTCGAACAGCTCGATGAAGCGATGCTCGTCGGTGAAGCGCGTTGCGATGATGTCGTGCATGCCCGCGGCGTCGTCGTGCACGAACGCGAGGTAGCGCTCGATCCAAACGGCCTGTCGCGCGAACTCGGCTTCGATCTGCTCGATGACGTCGCGCTGACGCTCGGCCCGCGCGTCGTCGCCGCGAGCCCGGGCGACGCTATAGGCCGCCGCGAACCCCCGCAGCGCGTATCCCGCGGAATCCCGTCCGGCCTCATCCCAAAGCTGTAGGGCACGCTCGCCCGCGGCGAGCGCCTCGTCCCAGTCGCCGCGCAGCCCAAGCGCGTAGGCCCGCCAGGCTACGAGGTGGAGCGCCCACGCCGGTACCTGCCCAGGCTGCAGGAGCGCGAGGCCGGCCGCGGAAATCCGCGCCGCGTCCGCGAGATCACCCAGCCACGCGTGGGCCCACACGATCACGCTGTGGGCATCCATTCGCTCGATCAGATCGACGCGATCCCCGAGCTGCAGGCGGGGATAGTTCGTCGCGAGAGACTCGCGGGGGTTCCCCTGCAGTGTGTGAATGGACGCGAGCCCGTCGCGCGCCACGCTCTGCAGCCCTGCGTCGTCGAGACGCTCGGCGATCTCGAGCGCTCGTCGCGCCGCGGTTTCTGCCACGGCAAGCTCGCCGGGACGGCGCGTGGCTGCCCGCGACGCGAGCCGCCAGAACGGAACGAACGACTCCGCGAGGAGGAAGCGTGCGACGATCCGCTCGTTGCGCACGTGCTGGACGAGAGCGGCCGCCTCGGCGCGCAACGCGTCCAGCTCCTCATCGGACGGCCGCACCGCGATGGAGCCCATAGAGCGCGTCCAATTAAGGAGAATGCCGGAGAGCGCGTTCAGAACGCGGTCGGGCTCAGCGTCGATCTGACGGTAGAGATCGAGCGCGGCGCGGTATGCGTCGACTCCCTGCTGGCCAGAGAGTGCGACGTCGCCGAGCCGCTCGTGCAGCCTGGCGCGCCGCTCGTCGTCGTCGGCGAGCTCGATGGCGGCCCGGAGGTGACGCGCGGCCTCGGCCGACGCCGCGGCGGCGATCGCGGCTTCCGCTGCTAACACGAGCCAGCGGACTGCGGACAGGCGAAGGCCGACCAGCGCCTCGTCGCTGGCCGGGCCGGCGAGCGCCACCGCCTCGCGGTAGTGGTATGCGATGAGCTCAGCGAGCGCCTCCTCCCGGCCCGCCGCGTGACTCTCGAGCCAGCGTCCTGCGGCGGCATGGAGATTGGCGCGCTCCACACGCGTCAGCGTCTGGTACGCGACCTCGCGGATGAGGATGTGCCGAAACGCGTACTCGTCACCGCCGACGCGCCGAACGAGATCCTTCGCGAGCAGATCCTCGCAGCTGCGCGCTAACTCGGCCTCGTCTACGGAGTCGACCTCGGCCACGCCGCGGACGCGGAACGCGCGCCCGAACACCGCGCCCACCTGGAGAACGCGCCGGGCGCGCTCGTCCAGCAGGTCGATCCGCGCAAGGACCGTCGCCTGCACAGTGTCCGGAAGGTTCGCGAGCGCGTCCTCGACCGCGCGCACGTCAACGAGCGACGACGTCCGCTCGATGAGCGACCGCACCAGCTCACCCGCGTAGAAGGGATTACCCTCGGAGCGCTCCACGATCCGCCGAACGATCTCGGGATGCGCAGACTCGAGCAAGTGCTCGACGAGCCGGGCGACTGCGCTCTGGGCGAGGGGCTCCAGCGTGAGTGCGAGGTGGTTGCGACGCCCGCCGCCCCAGTTGGGCCTTCGGTCGAGGAGCTCCGGACGCGTGAGGATGATCATGAGGATCGGCGCGTCGGCCCGCGGCTGCATGACGTACTCGACCAGATCGAGCAGGCTGTCGGCCGACCAGTGCAGATCCTCGAAGACGAGGACCAACGGTCCGCGACGCGATGCAAGCTCGATGGCATCGCGCCACGCCGCGAACAGCGCGGCGCGATCGCTGACCTCGGTCTCGCCGGCACCGACGGTCGCAGCCAGGAGGTTCGCCGTGGTCACACTTCCGTCGAAAGCGTTCTCAGCCAGCCATGCGACGGTCCGCTCGCGCACCGCGGCCGGCGACGCGTCATCGGGAAGCCCGACGAGCCGGTAGAGGACCGCCCGCAACGGCCAATACGTGAGGCGCTGTCCGTAGGGAAGGCATTGCGCCACCGCCACCCGGGCGGCAGCGTACGAGTGCGGTATTCGGTCGAGGAATTCCTCGAGGAGTCGCGTCTTTCCCGTGCCAGCGGGCGCGATCAGGCTCACGAGGAACGGCCGCTGCTCGGCGAAGGCACGGCGCGCGACGAGCTCGAGCTGCTCGAGATCGGCGTCGCGTCCAAGAAGTGGCACGCGTGGCGCAGCGCGATGCTGGAGTCGGCCGGTGAGCGGATAGGCGGCGACGGGCTGTCGCTTTCCCTTGGCGTCGAACGACATCCGCTCGGCGAACGCGAAGGCGGACCACGCCGCCCGCGCCGTGCGCTCGCCGCACACGATGGCCCACGGGTCAGCCGCCTGCTGAAGCCTCGCCGCGACGTTCACGGCATCGCCGGTGACCAGGAAATCCGCCGCCGCGTGCTCCCGCTCCGCGACGACCTCGCCGGTGTTGACGCCGATCCGTATCGGTACACGTTCGCCGAGCATCGCATCGCCGCGCACTCGGTCGCGCAGCTCGAGCGCCGCCGAGAGAGCGCGCTCGGGATCGTCGCCGTGGGCCTGCTGGAGGCCGAACACCGCCATGACCGCATCGCCGATGAATTTCTCGATCGTGCCGCCGTGCTGCGCCACGACGTCCTTCGCCGTCGCGTAGTACCGACCCAGCAGCGCGCGGACGTCCTCGGGATCGAGGTCTTCGCCGAGCGCCGTCGATCCCATGACATCGGCGAACAGCACCGTCACAACGCGGCGTTCCTCAGGCATGGCGGAAGTCTGCGCCATGCGCGAGGAGGCGGGGTCCTTCGCCGCGGTGGCGCGGACCTTCTGCTTAGCTGCGGAACTCCCGCTCGACCGTCTTGCCGGTTTCCGCGCCGGGCGCGAGTGAAAGGGCGAGGTCCACCGCCTCGGCCGGCGTCTTCGCGAAGTGGAGCTCGCTCGTCCCGGCCTCGTCGAGATGCTTGCCCTGGTACGCGATCTCGCGGATGCGATCGGACCAGCCACCGGTCCCCTCGAGGATCACGGTCGGCTTGTCTTCGTACGCGACGGTGAGCTCGTTCAGCGTGCCGATGCCGCCGCTGATCATGATCA
>CAZXLP010000074.1:1498-6639 GCA_964642085.1 uncultured Anaerolineaceae bacterium | reverse complement strand
AGTTGCGCCGGGGCAGGGAAGTTGGCGACGCGGTCCAGATAGCAGTTGCCACGGCGGGCAAGGCGGTGACGTTCTCGGGCATCGCGGTCGCCATCGGCCTGTTGGGTCTCCTCTTCTTCGTATCGCCGGCCATCTCGTCCATCGGTATCGCCGGATCGCTGGTCGTGCTCAGCTCCGTGTTCTTCGGGCTGACCTTCCTGCCCGCCGTCCTGGGCATGCTCGGGCCGCGCGTGAACGCGCTCAGCCTGGGCGGCCTGGTGGCCATCGTGCGTCGCCGACTGGGTATGAAGCCACGCCTCTCCGATGAGTCACGAACGAGTCGCTGGGAGTCGATCGCGCGGTGGGTCATGCGCCACCCGATCCTGGTCCTGATCCCGACATTGGTGCTCCTGCTGGCCGCGGGCTCGCCGTTCCTGCGCCTGAACCAGGCCGTGCCCGATGCCTCCGTCCTGCCCGAAGGACGCGAGAGCCGCGACGCGTACGTGGCGTTGCGTGACGAGTTCCCCGGCGGCGCCACCAGCCCGTTCGAGGTACTTGTCGACGTTCCCGGCGATCCCTACGGCGAGACGACCATCGCGGCAATCATCGAATTCGGCAACCTGTTGGCGGCCGTCGGGCAGGTCACGTCGGTGGAGGGCCCGTTCGTAATACGCAACCCGGCCACCGGTGATCCGCTCTCTGCGGCCACGGTCGCGCAGCTGTTCGCAAGCCAGGGCAGCCTGCCCCCCGATCAGCAGGCGCTGCTCGAGCGACTCCGCAACCGCTACATCAGCGGCTCGACGGTCCGGCTCGTGGCTCACTCAACGGCTGATCCCGCACAACGCGAGGGACTCAACGTAACCGCCGAGCTTCGCGCTCTCCCGCTTGGCGAGCAGATCGAGTCGATCCAGGTCGGGGGGTACATCCCCGGCAACTACGACACGCTGGCGTCGATGCGCGAGACGACGCCGTGGGCGGTGGCCGCGACGATGCTCGTCAGCGCGCTCGTGCTCTTCCTTCTCTTCGGGTCGGTGGTGCTGCCGATCAAGGCAGTCTTCATGACGCTGCTCTCGATTACGGCGAGCTTCGGCGCCCTCGTGTGGATCTTCCAGGAAGGAAACCTGTCGGAGCTACTCAACTTCGTGCCGCTCGGGTACACCATCGCAGGCAACCCGATCATCATGTTCGCGGTCATCTTCGGCCTGTCCATGGACTACGAGGTGCTGATGCTCTCGCGCATCCAGGAGGCCTATCGCCGAACTGGTGACAACACCGCGTCGGTCGCTGAGGGGCTCGCCAAAACGGCCTCCGTGATCACCGGCGCAGCGTTGATCATGGTCTGCGTCTTCGCTGCCTTCGCGCTGGCGGAGACGATCACGATCAAGAGCATTGGCGTCGGTATGGCCATCGCCGTGTTGCTCGACGCGACGATCATCCGCGTCTTGCTCGTCCCGTCGACGATGCGCCTGATGGGCCGCTGGAACTGGTGGGCGCCTGGGCCTCTGGGGCGGCTTGCGGATCGGCTGGGCTTCAGCCATGTCGAGGACGCGCCGGCCGACGATCAGGCTCAGACGCCTGCGCCATCGAGGGCCTGAGCCCTCTGCCCCGAGCACTTCCGGCGTGAGCTCCGAGCCGATGAACCCATTGGTCCAGCGCTACCACGCTGGGGCGGTGGAGTACGCGCGCTACTGGGCGCCCGTCCTCGAGCAGACAGCCGAGCGCCTGATCGATGAGGTCGACGCCGTCTTCCGTGGCGATCGGTTGCGAGTGGTCGATGTGGGCGCAGGGACGGGGACGGCTGCGCTGGCGGCCGTGCGCCGCTGGCGGCATGCCGAGGTCGTCGCCACCGACGCCGCGGCCGGTATGCTCGAGTTCGCCCGTGGGCGCGCGGAAGACGCTGGCCTGGCCGCTGACGGGCGGCTCACATTCGCGGTCGGACCTGCGGACGAGCTTCCCTTGCCGTCCGGCTCGTTTGATGTCGCGGTCTCGTCGTTCGTACTCCAACTGGTGCCCGACCGCCTGGCGGCACTCACCGAGATCCGCCGCGTCCTGCGACCAGGCGGTTTGTTCGTCTACGTGACATGGCTCGACCGTGACTCGCGCGAGCCCTTCCGGGCGGCCGAGGAGTTTGACGAGGCCGTGTATGACCTCGAAGTCGACGAGCCGGAGGAGTCCGATGAAGACATAGCCGGCGACCTCCGCTCATCTCGCGCGGCCGCCGACGAGCTGCGCACTGCGGGGTTCATTCGCGCGTCGGCACGGGACGAAACGCTGGTTTACGACTGGTCGATGGAGGCATATCTCGACTACAAGCTCGCTTATGACGAGCGTGAGCTGCTCAGCACTCTCTCCGCCGACCAGCAGGCGAAGCTCGAGCGCAACGTGCGCGATCGGCTGTCACGCCTCGCCCCAATCGACTTCCGCTGGCACGCCCCGGTTGTCTTCGCGCGCGCCTTCAACCCGGAACAGGCGTAGGTCACCTCTGTCGGTAGAAAGTGGCCTCCAGCCGGCAGTGATCGCTGGGCAGCTGGCAATCGACCGACGAAGCCCCAGCTACAAGATCTGGCGTGGCCAGGATGTAGTCGATGCGCAGCAATCCGAACGGTAGAGAGCGAAGCGCCGGCGGGCGCCACGAGAAACCCGGGCCGAACCCCGCATCCAGGTGCGCGTCACGCAGGCCAGAGGTGAACTCGGCATAGGCCGGCTCGCGCTCGGTGGTGTTGAGGTCGCCGAGAACGACGACGGATCTCCCGGCGGCCAGGTCGAGGTCGATCAACGATCGGATGCTGGCAATCGCCGCGTCTCGACCGGCGGTATCGAGTGCGATAGGGAGGCGCGCCAACGTGACGAACCGGGCAGGCAGTGGGTGGACGACGAAGACCGCGACTGGATCGGATTCGGGCGGATCCACAAGCGCCCGGATGAACGGCGGGTCAGTCGATATCTGTTGCTCAACAATTGGATACGCGCTGAGAAGGCCCATCCCAAGGACGCTGTCGTCCGGCGCCAGCACTCGGTACGGCAGGCGCGTCAGCAACGTTGGGTCGCCGGCCAGAGCGTCGGCCGCCTCGCGTTGGAGCTCCTCGAGGCCAACGAGGTCGGCGTCTCGCCCCAGCAGTCCTTCGAGCGCACGCTGAGCCCCGTCCGGGCCTCTCTCCAGGTTCCAGGCGATGACAGTCAGCCGCTCGCCCGCGACGCTCGTGGGCAGTGAGATCCAACCTGGGGCGTACCGACCCAGGACCGCAACAAAGAAGATCGCGATCGCAACGCGACCGGCGGTCGACCGCGCCCTTACGGCGAATAGCGCCGCGATCAACGCTGACAAGACGATGTAGGGCTCGAATACCTCGCTCAGTGCGATTGGCCCAGATCGCTGCGGGACGAACACGTGCACGGCGAGGACGGCGAGCACGAACAGCACCCATCCGAGGGCGGCGCGCTGAACTGTCATTACCGCCGCAATGGGCCGATTTGGGTCGTGATCAGGCAGCGCGGAACGGAGCGTCGACCGGGCGGCAGATCTTGCACGCCCGGTACCCGGCGCGGCGGGACTCCTCGGCCGTTCGGAAGAACACCCTGTGCTCGGTGGTCGTGCGACGGGCGTGTCGGCACGACGGGTAGCAATAGATGCTCGTCGTATCGGAGCCAGTGAAACGAACGCCGGCGGCGGGCAGCCGCTCGAGCTCGCTGGTGTCAAGCCCTTCCGCCTCGAGCACCGCGCGTTTGGCCGTTGGGCCGCCTGCGCCGTAGTTCCCGATCCGGCCGTCGCTGCGGACCACGCGGTGGCAGGGCACGACGAACGGCACTGGGTTGCGTGCCAGAGCGTTGCCCACCGCACGGACGGCCAGTGGGCGGCCGATCTCTGCCGCGACCCAGGCGTAGGGCCGAACCTCGCCGCGCGGGATCTCGAGGGTCTTCTGCAGCACCTGCCGTTCGAATTCGGGTAGCTGCTCCAGGTCCAGTGGAACCTTGACGGCGCGCCCTGGGCGGCCCCAAACCCGTGCCTCGATGACACGCTGGATCAACTCGGGCGCGCGATCGACGCGATGGACCGGGCGGCCGAAGGTGGCCAGAAACTCCTCCTCGAACTGGCCCGCGTCCGCGACCCGCTCGACGAGCGAGATCCCGCGAGGGCCATAGGCGACAAATAGCGGGCCGATGGGACCGTCGACCTGGACGTAGGCGTCACCAAGCCCGAGCCGATCGAGCACCCGGTCGGTGAACCCAACCGGGGCACGAGCTCGAAGGCTCTCCAGACCGCCGATCACGCGGTCCTCCGTGACAGACATCAGACAGCCTCCTTCTGCGCGGCCATTCGTTGTTCGGCGTCATATGCCGCGCGCAGCAGGGTGACGCCGCGGTGAACGTCCGACTTGACACTTCCAACCGGTCGCGCGAGCGTCGCCGAGAGCTCTTCGTACGACAGGCCCTCCACGTGTCGGAGGGTGACGGCCAGTCGATAGCGTTCCGGCAGGCCGACCAGCAGTCGTGCCCACATGCGCCGGTCATCGCGACGTTCGGCAAGACGGACCGGGCCGTCCTCTACCGATGGGACGCGGTCCGCAACGTCGTCCAGCTCCGTGTGGCGGCGTCGCGATCTCACCAGGTTTCGGGCGAGGTTGAGCGCGATCTGGGCCAGCCACGGCCGGGGTCTCAGCTCCGAGATGCGTTGAAGCGGATATCGCTTCAGCGCTCGATAAGCCCGCACGAATGCCTCCTGGGCGACGTCTTCTGCACTTGCGCCATCGCCCACCACACGCAGGGCGACACCGAAGACAAGGCCCTGATGCTCGCGGACGAGATCGACAAACGAAGCGTCGAGGTCAGTCGCGAGCCGCGCGGGCAGGTTGTCCATGCACACGTCGAGATAACACAACCGCCGCCACTTTGGTTGCTATCTGGAACGGGTAGGGTGCCCCGCCACCTCTCCAACCCGATATGCCTCGCATACCTATGTCTTGGCGAGCGGGCCTGACTGGCGGCGACTTGGCGTCCGACTGGGGCCCCCAGGGACGCAGATATGCGCCACATGACGAAATCTGGTGATCTGGGCCGATAGGGGTCGGCCCGTCGGCACAAGGCCCAGGCCGCGCGTTGCCAATCGGCAGAGGCTAGCTGAGGAGGAAGCCCTCTCCGAGCGGGTCACGGCTGTCCACGATGAA
>CAZXLP010000074.1:0-1398 GCA_964642085.1 uncultured Anaerolineaceae bacterium | reverse complement strand
GAGGCTAGCTGAGGAGGAAGCCCTCTCCGAGCGGGTCACGGCTGTCCACGATGAAGGTCGAGTAACCGGTCACGTATGCGCTGCCGGCGATGCTCGTGCTGACCGCCGGGTACGGTCCAAGCGCGGTCTCGGCCTCGACTCGGCCCAGGAAGCGCTCGCCGGTGATACCCGCGTTGATGATCTCCTGGCCAACCTTGATCCTGCCGCGCGCGTGGAGCTGGGCAAGGATCGCGCTGGTGCCTGATCCGCACGGGGAGCGATCGAGCGCGGCATCGGCGAAGATCGTCGCGTTGCGCATGTGGGCGCCCGTAGCGCGACCATCCGGAGACGAACTCGGGTCGAGGTCGACGATGATCGTGCCGTAAACGAAGCTCAGAGCCGCGTCGGTCGGATGCGAGGGCGTGTGGTCGCGGCGAAGGACCTCGGTGATGGCGGCGCCGGCCAGACGGAGTGCCTCGGCCTGCTCGGGTACCACCCTCAGGCCGAGCTCGGCGGCGTTGACGATGCCGTAGAAGGCACCGCCGAAGGCGAGATCGACGCTCAGTGACCCATATAGGGCGGCGCTGCCGTGGAGCTCGATGCCGTCGGGACGGACGGACAGCGATTGAGCGGCCACATACGAGGGCACGTTCGTGAAACGAACGCCCTGCACGGCCCACTCGCCGTTCTCGAGCTGTGTGGTTGCGGCGTTGGCGGCCACGATGCCCGCCGGGACCTCGTAGCGGATGGTCGTTACGGGCGAAGTCGCGGGGTACAGCCCTTCTTCGATGAGTGCGGTCGTGATCGCGATCACGCCGTGGCCGCACATCGTGCTGTATCCCTGCGTGTGCATGAACAGCAGACACATGTCGGCGTAGTCGCTGTACGGGGGCAAAACGATCGCGCCATACATGTCCTTGTGGCCGCGCGGCTCGTGCATGGTCGCCCGCCGGATGTAGTCGGCGTTCTCCTGGACCCACTGTCGCCGCTCGAGCGCGGGCATGCTCGGCACGTCCGGGAATCCGCTGCGGATGATTCGAAGCGGCTCGCCAGCGCAGTGCATATCGAGCGTCTGGACAGTCAGCTTCGCGCTGCGGCCAGTGCTGGCCGGCGCTTCCACGTAGGTTGGCTGCGGTTGAGCGTAGGTTGGCTCGGGGATCTGCTCATAGGTCGCCTGCTCGACAGCAGTGGGCGACGACCATCCATCGACCGGCTGCTCGTAGCTCCGCTGCGCCTGCTCCGCGACGGGTTGCTCAAACGTCTGCTCAGGCTGCTCGTAGCTCGGCTGCGTCGGCTCCACGACGGGCTGCTCGTACCACGAAGGTTCCTGCTCGGCAGCAGCCTGCTCGGCCTGCTCGGCCTGTTCGGCAGCGGCCTGCTCGGCAGCGGCCTGTTCGGCGGCGGCCTGCGCGGCGGCCT
>CAZXLP010000073.1:0-6677 GCA_964642085.1 uncultured Anaerolineaceae bacterium | reverse complement strand
GTGCCGTACACGAGCGGGAAAGAGCCGTCGGCGTCGCGAACCAGCGACACCGTCATGTCACTTCCATCGTCGAGGTTGACCGCGAACCAGTCCCAGCCGCCGCCGCCGACGGCGATGAAGTCGCCCCACTGGTGGTCGAACCAGGCCGTGCCCTCAACCTGGAGCGCCGCACCGTCCAGCGTCAGGCTTCCCTCCGCCGCCATGCGTGTTCGCGAGTAGTAGTAAGAGCCACCGGCGGGGCCGAAATCGACCCAGCCGTCTCCGTCGTGAAGGACCGGCTGGTCGCGCGTGTCGGTCAGGGCCAGGTCCAACCCGAAGTCGGCCGCCGCGGCGCGGAGAACATCTCTCCCAGCCAGGCCGCCCATTTGCCATGGCTCGACATTCGAAATCTGACCGGTGTCCGTTCCGCCCCGAATGCCGAGATTGAAGCTGAGGCAACGGGCGGTGTCGCACCCTGTTCGCGGCGTTGTGTCCACCTGCGGCCCTATTTCCGACCGTTGCTCAAACAGGAATCGTCCGCCTGTTTCGTCGCTCAGAGCAAGGTGCGACGCCCACGTGACCGGGAACGAGCCGCGCTCGGCCCGGAAGATCACGAACTCGAAGCCGAACTTGCTCCCTGTGCTGGTTTGCAGGTGACCGGTGTAGTACCACCACTCGGTCAGTCGGTCATGCGCGGCTTCATCGCGTGGCAGGACGACAGGCTGCGGGTCGGGCGGCCGCGACGGCGAAACAGAGGGATCCGTCGCCGACGGGCGCGGCGTGGGATCGTTGGCCAGGATGCGGCCAGAGGCAGAGCAACCTGCGAGCACGGCCAGCGCGAGCAACGGCGGCAGCAGCCGACGCAGCCGTTCCGGCATCCACCAGTTGCGGTCACCGAGCAGGCGCATCGTCGACGGCACGAGAAGCGCCCGGACGACCGTCGCGTCGAGCGCTACGGCG
The DNA here is from genome assembly GCA_964642085.1 of uncultured Anaerolineaceae bacterium. Lineage (GTDB taxonomy): Bacteria > Chloroflexota > Limnocylindria > Limnocylindrales > CSP1-4 > JALYGJ01. The sequence continues at coordinate 5,738 of CAZXLP010000073.1, read as the reverse complement.
ATGGCGACGCCCAGGCCGAGCGCCTTGATCAGGACGATGTCGGCGAATGCGAACGAGCCCGCGACGACGACGACTATCAGCGCCGCAGACGTCACGATGCGTCCGCTGCGCTCCATGCCCCGAGCGACGGCCTCGCGGTTGTCACCAGTCTTGTCGTAGACCTCCTTCATGCGTGAGAGCAGGAACACCTCGTAGTCCATCGACAGTCCGAACAGCACGCAGAACAGGATGACCGGAAGGGTGGTTTCGACGAACCCCAGCGGCTGGAAGCCGAGCAGGGCCGACAGGTTGCCGTCCTGGAAGATCCAAACGAGGGCACCGAAGCTTGCGGTGATCGACAGGCCGTTGACGATTAGCGCCTTCGCGGGCAGCACTACCGAGCGAAGGAGCACGAACAGGACCAGGTACGTGGATATCAGGATGAAGGTCGCCGACCGCGGGAAGTCGGCCCCGATTCGGTTGACGACATCGCGCACCTCGGCCGCGCCGCCACCGACGAGCACCGTCATTCCCGCTGGAGGGGCGAGGCCGGATGTCGGGTCGCGCATTTCGGCGACGAGTGCCTGGGCTTCGGCGCGGTTCGGGCCGTAGGGCGTAATCACCGTGAACGCTGTCAGGTCGCCATTCGTCGTGCGTGCCAGCGCGTCGGCAACGAAACGATCCGCGGGGCCTCCGGGCGCGGCGTAGAGCAGTTGGTATTGCTCCTGGCTCAGTCGTGGATCCACGTCCACGATCCCTTCGACGCGGCTGACTGATGGGTGCGCGGCGAGGCTCCTCGAATAGCGGTACAGCGCGGCAACGTTGTCCGGCAGGGTCGCCGATCCGTTCGTCCGTATCGCGAGCAACAGGGGGGCGAACTCGCCCTCGCCGAACTCGCTGACGAGGAGGTCGTAAGCCTGGCGCGAGGGCACGCCAGGCGGGAGGATCGAGGCATCGGGCGCGTTGAAACGGACGTGGAGGAACGGCGAGCCGAGCACGAGCAGCAGCAGCAGCGTCGGCACGAAGAAGAGCAATGGGCGCTCCATCACTCGTCGGGCGAGCCGCGCCCAGCCGCCATCGCCCGCAGCGTCGGGCGCGGCGGCGGCCAATCCTCTGCGGCGTCTGATCCGGTCGCGCAGCCGGACTGGCCCGGCGTCGATGCGCGGCCCCAGTACCGCCAGCCCCGCGGGAAGGAGCGTCACCGCGGCGGCGACCGCCAGGCCTACTACCGCCGCGCCCGCGATGCCGACCGATCGCAGAACCATGAACTCGAACAGGATCAGTCCGATCAAACCGAGGAGGACTGTCAGCCCGCTGAAGAAGACCGCACGCCCGGCGGTCGCAACTGTCGCCGCTACAGCATCGTTCACTTTCATCTGATCGATGTGGCCGTCCGCATCCCGCCCGCCACCGCGATCGCGCAGCTCCTCGCGGAACCGGCTCGTCAGCAGCAGCGCGTAGTCGACTCCCAATCCCAGGCCAAGCAGCGTTGCCAGGTTCAGGACGAAGATGCTCAGCGGCGTCTGCTCGGCTACGAAGTAGAGCGCGCCAAGGGCGACGACGACCGCCGAACCGCCGATCACGATCGGTACACCGGCGGCGACAACGCTGCCAAACACGAGCAGCAACGCGAGTGCCGCGAGCGGCAGCGAGATGAATTCGCTGCGCTGGAGGTCGTGCTCGGAGAGCACCTGGATGTCGCCGTAGAAGGCAGGTCCTCCCGCGAGGTAGATCTGCAATCCGGGCACCGGCGTGATCGCCTCGCGTACCGGCTCGAGGGCGAGCGGCGAGTCGTCGGGCGGCAGGTCGAGCGCGACTATTTCGTACACGGTTCGTCGGTCGGCGCTGATCTGTCGTGGCGCCAGTTGGTGCGTCAGCAGGCCAGCAACGTGATCCGCGGTCGGCACCCTGGCCAGCGCCTGTGCGGCCGCAATCTCGAATTCCGGCTCGCCTGCGCGCGCGCCGGTCTGGCTCTGGATGAGGATGACCATCGCCGACGGCGGCACGCTGAGCTCTGTCTCCAGGACCTGCCGCGCGCGCGACGCCTCGAGGTCGTTGAGCGAGAAGCCGCCTGACCGCAGCACGCCGGGAAGCCGCGGCGCAAACGGGATGGCCACTGCAAGCAGGACTACCCAGGCGGCAATAACTGCCCACCTGTGGCGCGCGCAGAAGAGGCCGAGGCGATGGAAGAAGCTCACCAACCGTCAGTGTCTATCGGCGGCGGGTTATGCGCGCTAGGTGCAGGTGGTTCCGGGTTCGGGCGTTGCCAGCGTCAGCAGGTACGACTCTGCCAACTGGGCGATGCACCAGTTCTCGAGACTGGTGTGGCCATCGCCGTCCCGAGTCACCAGAACACCAGACGAGAGTTGACTCGCGAGCGATTGGCCCCACTCATACGGGGTCGCCGGGTCGCCCGTAGCAGCAATGACCAGGATGGGTTTCGCGCCCCCCGCGGTCACGCGCATGGAATCGCGTTCCGACTCGTATGGCCAGTAGACGCAGTCGAAGTATCCGTATGCGACCGCGGCGCCGAAGTCGGGGGCCACGCGCACGGCATCCGCGGCCATCTCCGCGAAGCCCTCGGGAGTGCGCGGCGCCCTGTAGTCGGCGCAGTTCACGGCTTCGTAGGCATCCAGAGCGTACGGCTCGAACATCCATCCGGCGGCATCCTCGAGGGGCGTCGTGTCCCCAAGGCTTGCCGCCTGGAGGTCGGCTGCGAGACGCCGCGTGTCATCGACCGTCAGCTCCCAGTACACAGCGCCCCAGGCAACCTGCGCCGTCACCCCGCCAATGGGACCCTCCGCGAAGCGCTCCATGAGTGCGTCGAACGCGGCGCCTGGGTTGCCGTCGGAGTGGAAGGCACATCCGGTTTCCGCGGCGCAGCCGGCGAGGAACTTGTCGAGCTGGCGCTGGCTTCCGATCGCCTGACCGGTGATGAACTCAGCCATGTCCAGGCTGGGGTCGACTGGTCCGTCGAGCACCATCGCCCGGATGTGCGTCGGAAACATCTCTGCATACAAGGCCCCAATGAGCGTTCCGTATGAAGATCCGACGTACGTGAGCGTGTCGTCCCCGAGCGCGGCCCGTATCCGATCGAGGTCGGCGGCAACGCTCTCCGTTCCCACGTACGGCAGCAGATCGCCACTGTTGGCCTGGCAAGCTGCCGCGACGGCTTTCGCCGAGTGGACGAACTCCGCAACATCGGATTCGTCTGCGGGAAACGCGTGGTTCAGCTCGGGGCGAGTCTCGAGGCAATGGACCGCCGAGCTCTGCCCGACGCCGCGCGGGTCGAAGCCGACGATGTCGAACCTTGCCATGACCTCCGGCGTGAATCTCGTCGAGTTCTGACGGACGGCCTCGACGCCTGACGCGCCCGGCCCTCCTGGATTGACGACGATCGATCCGATGCGCTGGGTCGGGTCGCCCGACCGGTGACGAACCAGCGCAAGGGTGATGGTCGCGCCATCGGGCTCGGAATAGTCGAGCGGGACTCGGAGATCCGCGCATTCAAATTGGACGCCACATTGGCTCCACGCCAAAGGTTGGGCCGGCGCCGTGGTTGTTGGCGCCGGGGTAATGGTCGCCAAGGCGCCCGTCTCGGCGGCAGGGATCGGTGCCACACAGGAGGCCACAATCAGGGTCCCGGCGAGGGCCATTAGGAGAGATGGACGCACGCGCACGTTCCTGCTACCCGTGTTCGTCGGCCGTCGGCTCGGGCACACCATCCTCGCGGACGTCGAGGGCGGGCAGGGCGGTCGCCGAATCAGCTGGGATCGCCAGCTCGATCGGTCTACGGCCGGTCGTGCTGCCATCGGCCGCCACGAGCTCGACGGTCGCCTCGATCGCCGCGACGCCGGCGACGGTGGTGATGACTGAGCAGTAGCGCACAACGCTGAGTCGGATCACGCGCGCCATCACCGGCACGCTCATGTTGTCGCATACCACCCGAAAGTGAAGCACCACTCTTCGATACGTCCACGGCGGGTCCGGTTCCTGGTGGCCCTCGACGGTCACCTCCAGCGATGAGATCTCCGCACGCCGCTTGCGCAGGATCTCGACCACGTCCCACGCCGCGCATGCTCCGGCGCCGGCGAGCAGCAGCTCCGTCGCGCTGAACCCGGTCGGCCCTGTCTTCTTGCCCTCGTTGTGTGGCGCATTGATGACGATCGATCGGTCCGCGTGCGTGCCGAGCGCGACGAAACGCTCCTCGGCCTTGTCCCAGGAAACGGTGACGGTTCTCATTGGCTGGACCCATGCCCGCCGTGCGTGTGCAGCGCCGCTACTCGCTCAGTCGCGGCGCTACTCGCCGATGACCGACCAGATGAAGCCCATGAACAGGAAGATGCCCACAAACATTCCAACCATCGCCGGCGAACCATTCTGCTGAGGCCCGAGCCCGAGACTGGCCAGGAAGGCCATGCCCACGCCCCACAGCAGCAGCAGAACGACGAAGAGCCAGCGTCCGTTGGGCCCCGTGATGCTGCGTACCCAGCCCGTGTATCGCTGCGACGGGACGAGCGCGACTTTCAAGATGATCAGAACCATGAATGCCGCGATCAGGATCGAACCGATGAGAGCGATCGGATGGCCGATCAGCTGCTGGAAGCCGGCAATCAGGGAAATGATGACTGCGCCGGTCAGCGCGAGTGCGAACAGGATCGCGAACGTCTTGAGGCGTTGCATCGAGCGCGAGTCTAGCAAAGGGACCACGCCCCGACGGATGGGCTACTTGCGTTCGCGGGCGAGGTATGATCTCGTTTCTATCCACCGTGCATAAGGAATATGCAGTAGGTCGATGAGGGACGAAACGACTTGGAACTGACGGTCGGCGACGAAACGTACGTCAACCAACGAGATCCGGCCCGGCGGCTTGGTCTGGACGGCAAGCCACAGGTAAGCCGGCGCGCCCCGCTGTGGGCGGACGTACCCGACGAGAAGTGGAACGACTGGCGCTGGCAGCTTTCTCACCGCGTCAACGAGCTGGCCGAGATCGAGCAGATCCTCAACCTGACTGACGACGAGCGCGAAGGCCTCTCTGCTCCTGACAAGTTCCGAGTCGACATCACGCCCTACTTCATCAGCCTGATCGACCCCGACGACCCGAATGATCCGATTCGCAAGCAGGTCATCCCGCTTGGTCGCGAGCACATTGCCTTCACCGGCATGATGGAGGACTCGCTCGCCGAGGACCGCCACTCCCCGGTGCCGGGCCTGGTGCACAGGTACCCGGACCGGGTGCTGATGCTGGTCACGACGCAGTGCGCCAGTTACTGCCGCTACTGCACGCGGTCGCGGATCGTCGGTGACCCAACCCAGAACTTCAACCGCGCCGAGCACGAGGCGCAGCTCGACTACCTGCGCCGTACGCCGCAGGTCCGGGACGTGCTCATCAGCGGCGGCGACGGTCTGACGCTCGCGCCCAAACTGCTCGAGTCGATCATCCGCGGCCTGCGCGACATCCCCCACATCGAGATCATCCGAATCGGCTCGCGCGTGCCCGTGTTCCTGCCCCAGCGGGTCGACGACGAACTCTGCGCGATGCTGGCGAAGTACCACCCGATCTGGATGAACCTGCACTTCAACCACTCGAACGAGATCACCCCCGAGGTGGCGCGTGCGGTCGACAAGCTGACCCGCGCCGGCATCCCGGTGGGCAACCAGTCAGTGCTCCTTGCGGGCGTCAACGATTGCGTGAACATCCAGCGCGACCTGGTCCATCGGCTGGTCGAGATGCGCGTCCGGCCGTACTACATCTACCA
>CAZXLP010000072.1:0-6710 GCA_964642085.1 uncultured Anaerolineaceae bacterium | reverse complement strand
CCTGACCCAGGTCACCGGCGTGCCCTGCCACGTCGCCGAGAACGCTCTCAACTGTGTCGCGCTGGGAACCGGCCTCGCTTTGGAGCACTTCGACTTCTTCAAGAAGTCGCTGGTCCAGCGCATCTGAGCGATCGGCATCTGAGCGATCCGCCTGCGGGGACCCTGGCCCGCTCGTTCGCCGACCTGCACTGCCACACAAACGCGTCGTTCGACTCGCTCAGCCGTCCTGCCTCGGTCGTTCGCGCAGCCGCCGAGCGTGGCCTGACCCACCTGGCCATCACGGACCACGACCGAATCGACGGCGCCCTCGCCGGGCGTGAGGCTGCACCCAAAGGACTGAGCGTGATCGTCGGCCAGGAGGTGAGAACGACCGCTGGCGACTTGATTGCGCTCTACCTCGAGCAGGCCATTCCGCCGGGGCTGACGCCCGCCGAGGCGGCACAACGGATTCATGATCAGAAGGGCCTGGTGGGCATCGCCCATCCCTTCGACCGCTTCCGTGCCGGCGCGGGCCGCCGCGGCTGGGAGGCCGAGCTCGAAGATCTGACGCCGCACCTCGATTTCGTCGAGGTCTGGAACGCGCGACTTATCGCCGGCGGCGGCAACCAGCAGGCAGCCGATTTTGCCACGCAGCACGGCCTGCCCGGCGTCGCCGTGTCCGATGCCCACACCGTCCTCGAGGTTGGCGTCGCCTACACGATCCTCGAAGGCCCGCTCGAGAATGCCGACGATCTCCGCGCCGCTCTGCCCGGGGCCCAACTCGTCACAGCGCGTGGTTCGCGGCTCGTCCGAGTGGCTATGCCCATGGCGAAGCTGATTCAGCGTCTGCGCGGCAACCGTCGCGTGGCTCCTGCATGAGCGACGAGCCGCGCCAAGCACCGGACGCCGATTCGGCACCCGCGACGACGACGTCGTCGGAGGAGCCGCTGGTCGACTATCCCTTCGTCCACGAGGAGGCCGGCCGTCCCACTCCACTCTCGCGTCGCCTGCGGGACCCAAAGACGATCATCTCGATCGTCCTGCCCGTCGTCCTAGTGGTCCTCATCGCCACAACCGTAGGCAACATCGACTTCGGAGAGTTGGTCGGGCACATCACGCAGGCGAACCTCGCCCTGCTGCTCGCCGCGTTCGCCATCTACTACCTGGGCTTCCCGCTTCGCGGATATCGCTGGATGGTGCTCCTGCGCGGTACCGGCACGAACATCCGGATGCGCGACTCGACCGAGATCATCTTCATCAGCTGGCTGGTCAACTGCCTGGTGCCCGCCAAGCTCGGCGACGTCTATCGCGCGTGGTTGCTGCGCCTCAACTACACCGTTTCGCTCAGCAGGACGTTTGGCACGGTCTTCATCGAGCGCGTCTTCGATCTCTTTGCCATCGCGCTTCTCGGTCTGGCCGCAGGTTTCTGGAGCTTCCGCGACGGGCTACCGCCAGAGGTTCGGGTGGTCTTCGCCGTCGGCATCGGATTCATCGTGTTGTTGGCCGTCGGGCTCTTCGTCATCCGCAACTTCGGCCAGCGCATCATCGCGCGCCTGCCGCTGCCTGCACGTCTGCGGGAGTTCTACGATCGCTTCGAGGAGGGCGTGTTCTCGATCCAGGCCCGCCGCGTCCCGATCATCGCGTTCGTAACGGCAGCAATCTGGGCGACCGAAGCGATGCGCCTATACCTCGTCGTGCAGGCGCTTGGCTTCGATTTCCCACTCGGGATCAGCGGGGCGTTCTTCGTGGCCCTCATCGCGTCCCTGCTCACCGCCATCCCGTTCACGCCAGCCGGGCTGGGCCTCGTCGAGCTCGGCGTGGCAAGCATCCTGACGATCCTCTACGGCGCGACCCAGGAACAGGCCGGGGCCATCGTGCTGCTGGACCGGGCGATCAGCGTGCTCTCGATCATCGTTCTGGGCAGCGTCGCGTACGTCCTGTCGTCCAAGACGAAAGGTGGCCCGCGACCGCTCGCCGACGCTACAGCGTCACCGACCTAGCCGAGGGCCACGTAGGCCATAAATGCCGATGCCGGTCAAGTGACCGGCATCGCTGGGGCAGGGCGCTCGGCCGGCCGTAGCCGGCGGCTGGGAGCTAGTTACGGTTGGGGAGGCGCGCAACCAGCGCGGAGCGGCCGTCCGTGCCTGTCGGTCGGGCGACCTGGCCGTTCTGTCGGGCGGCCGCGAGACGGCGCATCCGAAGCGCGAGGTAGTACTCCATCACCTGACGGACCTGAGGTTCGCTGAGTAGATCGTCGGATCGCAAGGCGTACTCCACACGAGCAGTGGGATGGCTGGTCGATGACTGGATGAGCCCGAAATAGTGGGGGGTCTCGGTCTCGTCACGGAGCTCGCGCAGCCCGCGGGCGAGCTTCGTTGCGGTGCCGAGCGAGGGAGTGCGGTCTCCGCGGACGAGTCGCGAAATCGTCGAATGATCGACGCCCGACTGTTGCGCCAGTTGGCGTTGCGACATCTTCTTCGCCTTGAGCTGCGTCCTCAACCAATCGTTGAAGGCCCGCCCGTTCTGGACGCTCATCGGATTTTCTACGTTCTCCGCTGGCCGAGTGACTATGGGGTCTCCCAATCGGCCGCCTGATGCGACAACCGCATGTTCCGGTGCCCGCGTGTTGCTCGATATAGGCCCTTGGTACGGTGCCTCCGCGTCTGAGCGGGTCAGCCTTGTGGAGGGGCCGTCCGCATTCGTGATCCGCGTGCGGCGAAAGCCTCTGGCGGCAGCGCGGGGAGCTCTTCCGCGGCCAGCAGCATGCGCACCCGATCGAGGTTTACCTTGTCGTAGCCGGTGTCCATACCGGGCGTCTCTAGAAACGTCGGCAGCGTGGCTAACCAAGGTTCATTGAGCAGCTCGGAGATGCCGTTTGGGCCGATTTGACCGGCGCCGATGTGCTCGTGCCGGTCGAGATTTGAACCCATGGTTGTGCGCGAATCGTTGAGATGCAGCATCACCACGTGGTCGCGCCCGAGGATCTGGTCGATCCGCTTTACGAGCGCCTCTACACCGGCCACGCGCGAGATCTCATAGCCAGCTCCCCACAGGTGGGCCGTATCGAGGCAGATACCCAACCGGTCCATCGGCAGACCCGCGGCCGCGGACGCTGCGACGATGTCGGCGAGGTCCTCGACCGACGAACCTATCCCGTCGCCGCTTCCCGGTGCGTTCTCCAGCACCAGCTTCGGCGCGCCCGCATCGGCGGCATCGCTCCCTGGCTCCGCCACTTCGTCGAGGACACGGCGCATGCCTTCGACCAGGCGGCGGATGCCCTCCTCCCGGCCCAATCCCCGGTGCGAGCCGATATGCATGACGACCAGGGACGCCCCGTACTGTGCGCCGACGCGCAGTTCGTTGGCGACCGTCGCGATCGACTTGTGCCAGAAGTCATCGTTGCCCCCGCAGAGGTTGATCAGGTACGGCGCGTGGACCGCGATCGGGCCGATGCCAGCCTCGGACAGTCGCGCGCGGAACGCCGCGAGCGCCTGAGGTGGTTCCTGGCGTCGACGCCACGCCGTCGGGTTGTCGGTGAAGATCTGGATTGCCGTGGCTCCGATCTGCCTGGCGCGGTCAGCGGCTTTCAGCAGACCGCCGCCCAGCGGCAGGTGGGGGCCGATCAGCCGCCCCTCGGGGGCGGTGCTCGAAGATTGCTCGGAAGGAGTCGGCATGCATCCCGATCGTAGCCGTGAAAGCGGCTTCGCTCGATCCGGTTGGATTTGACCTACGTCAAATCCGTGGTACCGTCGTGATCATGGATATGGAACTCCTGACCGCGTTGAAGGCTCTGTCCGATGCGTCGCGACTGCGCATCGTCGGGCTGTTGGCTGAGGGCAGGCGAATGTCGGTCGAGCAGCTTGCCGCCGCGCTGTCATTGACTCCTGGAACGGTCGTGCATCACCTCAAGCGGCTGCGCGAAGCAGGCATGGTCGAGTCGCAGCCGAGGCCACCATATGTCGACTACTCCCTGCGTCTCGGTCGCCTGGCGGAAATCGGCGGCGAGCTGCATCGGATGGGGCGAGAGCAGGCGGGCGAGACGACCGAGCCAATAAAGCGTCCGGATTGGGCGAGTGCTGAAGAGGGCCGCACTCTGGGCGCCTTCTTCGACGGCGAGCGACTGCTGAGCATCCCGGCGCAACACGCCAAGCGGCTGACGGTGCTCCGATTTCTGGCCGAGTCGGTGTTCGAGCGCAAAACCAAGTACCCCGAGAAGGAGGTGAACCAGCTGCTGGCGCTGCGCCATCCGGATGCCGCGTCACTCCGCCGGTACCTGGTCGACGAGGGCTTCATGACCCGCAAGTCGAGCGTCTATCGGCTGCGGCCACGACGTGATTGGCCAGTCCAGCACGGTCAGCGCTCGCGTGCCAAGGTCAGGGCCGATACCGCTGACGCGCCTGCGTCGTAGAGAGCGCCGGCGCAGCCAGCCAGCGTCGCGCCGCTCGTCACTACGTCATCGATCAATACCAGCCACCGGTCCCTGACTTCCGCGGCGTGACGCGGCGCGACGCCGAACGCGTGCCTGACGTTGCTCTGCCGAGCGCGGCGGCCGAGTTGATGCTGTGCCGTCGTCCGCGCCGCGCGTTCCAAGGCGTGGACGACCGGCAGGCGCAGTCGTTCGCCGACGCCGCGCGCGAGCAGTTCGGCTTGGTCGAAGCCGCGCTGTCGACTCCGTTGGGCGTGTACGGGGACAGGAACGAGGATGTCACCGCCGACGCTCGAGCGGCGCCAGCGGGTGGCCATCAGGTCGGACAGCGGCCCCACGAGGCGAAGCTCGCCGTCGTACTTCAGCGCGTGGATGCTCGCGCGCGCCGGACCGTTGAACGACGCGCACCACTCGAGCTGGACGACGCCGTGGGGCTGGCTGGAGGCGAGACCAAGCGGCATGCCCGCAGGCTCATCGAGCCGTCGCGCCATGTGGCCAAGACAGGCGTGGCAGATCGCCAGGCCCTCGCGGCCGCAACCCGGGCAGGTCGCGGGCAGCAACAGGTCCAGGACCTTTTTCATGGGTCCAGAGTGACCTGAGTGTCTTATCGGCCGCTTGTTGCCGACTTATCATCGGCTCAATGCGACGGCCATCAAACCAGCCGCTTCGTTAGTGGCCGCTGAACCGACTGCAGAGCGCCCAGTGACGCGCGAAACAGCCAGCGGCCGCTCCCGGTGGGCGGCCCCACTCGGAACCGGGCTTGCCTTGCTTGGACTGACCGTCCTCGTTGCGGCGTTCTCGATCTGGATCGGCCGCTCGCCCGGGTGGGCCTACGATTTCCACGCGTACTACGACGCCGCAGTGCGGCTGGTTGCCACCGGCACTCCCTACCAGGCGGAGACTCTCGGCGGACCCTTCCGCCCCGGTCCGTTCGGTCTGTACCTGTATTCGCCGCCGCTTGCGATTCTCTTCGTGCCCATGACCTGGCTCGGGGAACAGGCTGCAGTGATGGCCTGGCTGATCCTCCGGGTAGGCGTCCTAGCTCTCACGTGCGCACTGATGCCCGTCTCGACCCCGATTCGCCTCGCCTCGCTGGGTGTCGCCTCGCTCAGCGCGCCCTTCCTCTTCGACCTGAACCTGGGCAACGTCAGCCTGATCGTCACCTTCTTTGCGGTGCTCGTATGGCGGTGGCTGGACAAGCCCATCGGTGCGATCGCCCTCGCCGCGTCCCTGACCCTCCGTCCGACGATGGCCATCGTGTGCGGCTGGTGGCTGCTGCGCGGCTGGTGGCGTCCGGTCGCATGGACGGCGGCCGCAGCGGCCGTGATCGTCCTTGCCACGCTCCCATTCGTTGGAGTGGACCGGTGGCTCGAGTACATCACCGTTCTGCGGAACGTCAGCAACGTCACTGGTGTTCGCAGCAACGTAGACCTGGGTTCATCCGTCCTGCTGCTCCAGGGCCCGGCTTGGGCGGCGACGCTCGCACTGTACGCCGGATACGCACTCGCAGCGGTAGCCGTCCTGGTCAGCCTGAGACGCGACCGGGAGCTGAGCTACGTAGTTACCGTGATGAGCTCACTGCTCTTGGCGCCTCTGCTGTGGGATCACTACCTGACCATGCTGTTGCTGCCCGCAGCGTTCCTTGCCAGCCGCGGCCGGCCGTGGGCTCTGGCCCTGCCGCTCCTGTGCTGGTTGCCGGTAATGATCGCGGTCTGGTTGCCGCAGGCGCGCCCCTTCGCCGAAGCCGTGCTTCCGTATGTCGCGATCGTGGGCCTGCTGCTGCCGTTCGCCGCCCGTGATCGCGGCGAACCAGCCGGACTGTTCCTCGACCGCCTTCCGGGGCGGTCAAGCGCTATGAAGCCGGCTCGAGCCTGACGACGTCGCCGCGGCGCACGCCGGCCGCGGCCACACTGCCCGCCGCTACCTCTACCGCGCTGCGCGCACCGCGCACCCACCACACGACGCCGCGCCAGGGCGCCAGGTGCTCACGCACGCCGACGACCTCACGCGAGCCATCCGCGCGGGGCGCACCGAGGAACATGCAGTCGATCGGGAAGCGCATGAAAAGCATGTGAATCGAGTTGGTTCCCGGCAGGTAGAGGCCCTCTCCCTCGGCCAGGGCAGGCCGGCCGATCAGGCCGCGCGCTCGGGCTGGCCAGGAACTGGCCACGCTCAGCCGCCAGCTGGGCGCGTGGCCGTCCGTGGTGCGCAGTTCGAGCATCCGGGCCAGAGTGTTCGAAGCGCCCTAGGTGCCGGAGGACATGTTCAGCGCGATCAGGATGATCGCCGGGCCCAGGATGACGAT
>CAZXLP010000071.1:0-6746 GCA_964642085.1 uncultured Anaerolineaceae bacterium | reverse complement strand
CTACCATTGAGCTAGCGGCCCACGAACCTCGATGTTACCCCAGGATGAACGATGGACAGACTTAAAGCCGAGTCTCTGCCGCCCAGGCCCGACGAAGCCCGGCCGTCAGACGAGGAGCAGTTGCTGGTCGAGCGCGCGGGCGAGGGCGCACAAATTGACGATCCCGTCGACGAAGCCTCGGCCGAGTCGTTCCCTGCGAGCGATCCACCCTCGTTCACCCGGTCCACCGCTATCAGGGACCCACAGGATCAGGGCGAGGGCTGAGTCAGCACCACGAAGCCGTCGATATCGACGCGCGGGCGGCCACTCGTACCGGAGACCACGACCTTCAGCGTGTGCGGCCCTGCCGCTAACCCTGTGACGGTGAAGCCGATACGCCGCGGCAACGCTGCCGACGCGGTCGCGTAGAGATCCACCTTCGCCAGCAGCACGCCGTCGAGGAGGATCTTGGCCTTTCCGCGGTTCGGACCGCGTGACGAAATCCACGCCACGTCCGTGCCGTTAAACGTGAACGAGGTAAACGCCCCCTTCTTGGAGCTGTAGCGGACAGACCCCCAGTTCTGCGTCCCCGGCAAGGCCGACCACGCGCCGCTGTAGGTAGCCGCTCCCTCCTGGAATCGGCCGATCCCCCACGGCCCGGACAGATCGGAAGTCGCGCTGTTGCCCACCCCATCGATCGCGACGACCTGGAACGAGTACGTGTTCGCTCCGGCAATGACAGTGGCTGTGCCGCCGTTGCCCGAGGCCACCGTGGACCACGCGCCTCCATTGCCGCTCGCCTCGAGGTCCGCGTCTGCGAGGCCACTCGCCGCGTCAGCGGCCGACCAGGTGACACGCAGCGGGACCACGCCGGACGCGGAGATCTGACCGTTCGTATCCAGATGCACCTGGGACACCGAGACCAACGGGGCAGTGCCGTCGACCACCAGGACAGCGCTTGCGTAACGCGTTCTCGATCCATCCGAGGCAGAGAGGACAAGCGGATAGACGCCGTCGGCCATGTCGACCGGCACGTCGATCTCGAGGATCGTGCCATCGTTCGGCTGCGCTGTCGGGCTCGACGGCGGCGTCAGGGTCGTCACGGCCGTGCCTCCGCCACTGACCGTGAAATCGATGTTGCCACTGACCCCCTGGCCGCGGGTCAGTGTCACTGCGATCTGCCCGCTGCTTTCCGGAGCCAGAGCGATCGATCGTTGGGCCATCGAGATTGCGAAATCAGCCGAGCCGACAGTCGGGTGGCAATCGCCCTCGCCCCGACCGACCGCCGCCCAGGCCAGCCCGGCCGCTGCGCGATGCAGGTCGGAGCCCGGGAACAGGAGATCTGCCGCAGCCACGCCGGCGTCGTGCGCGTTGCAGAACATGCGAGCTCCGGCTGCTGATGAAGGACTCGGATTGGGCAAGGTGCCCCAGGCAGCGAACAGGATCTGTGCCGCGTCGGCGATCGGAATGGTCGGCACGACCACGTCGCAGTCGGCCTGCGGGTCGGTCGGCCCTGAGCAGCGGGCGTTCCTGCCACCGTTGACCATGAGGTAGAAGGCGTGGGTGGGGATGGTGCTGTTGATGTGCACGCCGTAGTCGTCGTAGGAGCCGGTGAATCGGTCGTCCCAGTGGCCCGGCTGATCGGCCGACTCCGGGTCGGCCAGGTTACGGAAGCCGAATGTCGAACTATTGAGCACGATGTCCTCGCCGACCCACCAGTCGGGGCATCCGGCCTGGCCTTGTTCACGACGACAGTTGGCGGACGTGGGCTCGTTGAACTCCCACTCCATGGCCGTGGCCATGATGTCGGAGATGGCCTCGTTGAGCGCCCCCGACTGGCGGCTGTAGTCGAGCGGCGCACGACACTGCGTAACCGCGTGGGTCATCTCGTGCGACACGATGTCCTGGCTGCCGGCAAATCCACCGGTCGTCAGCCCATCGCCGTCGCCGTAGACGAGGTGGCCGCTGAAGCCATCCCAGAACGCGTTGTCGAAGCCGAAACCGTCGAATGGGTACTCGTCGTAATGCACGACGTTGCGGATGGGCCCGTAACCGGCTGAGACGCAGTCGGCGATGAGATCAAAGCCGCCCACGTTGGCCGGATCCAGGTAGTAGCCGTCGGTCAACCGGCCGTAATACTGGGCGTCGACTGCGGCGCGTTGGTAGGCGGCTGCCCAGTCGTTGTCGTTCGCCCAGCCAGGCTTGGCGTTGTCGGACATCACCGACAGACCCGAGCCGTAGTAGTCGCCCCTCTTCGCGTCGAGAGTTGACATCCGGCCGTCGACAGACTGCATTCGCCACGTTCCGCTCAGCAGCTTGGTCAGGTCGTCCGCCGGATCGCCCGGGCCTTCGCCGAGTAGCGACTTGCGGTCGCCGCGCACGCCGGTGCCCATCCCGGGATTGGCACGGTCGATTGCGTCCCAGCCGTCCAGGACCGCGCCGGTCTCGGCATCGATGTTCTGGATCACGTGGACTCCGGGCGCGCCCGATTCGACACGGTAGTAGAGGCGGCCCGTCGTGGGATCCACGCGAAGCTCCGTGCGGCTCGTCAGGGCGGCGCGCACGGGTTCGGCGAGATTGCCCAGAAGCGTCCTGTTCAGCAGCGCCCGACCGATAGCCCGTGGGCCGTCAAGCAACAGGCGGTTGCTGACGGCGACCGACGGATAGTGGGCACCGATCACGAGCGCGACGCTTCCCGCACGCCGGACGACGGTTAGCTGAGCGCCTTCAACCAGCGCACCGAAGGTTTGTGCGTGTTGCTGGTAGCGCTCATACATCAGGCCGTTTCGCTCGTCGCGCCAGGTCCGGACAAGCCTCAAGTCCGCAGGAAGGCGGAAGGCTGCCGCGGCGCGGCCGGTGAGAACGCGAAAGCCGGACTGCGCAGCCTGTCGTGGGCCGGCCGCAACAACCGACGTGCCGCCAAGCAAGCACAGGGCCACGGCAAATGAGATGACTGTCGGGAACAGGCGGCGACGGAGCTGCAAGCGCTCCTCCAAATACCCGGCCAGAGCATGGCGGCCGGCCCCCCCAGCTGACGCTACGTGACGGGCAAACCCCGAGGCATCACCCAATGGACGCGGCGTACGGGCCGATTGTCACGTTTTTCGGTCAGTGAGATTCGTCGCTCGCCGCGATCCGGTCCAGGTACTCGGCGATCTCCGGCACCGCAACGAGGCGCTTGTGGAAATAGTCGTTGACCGCGGTCATCGTCTCAGCGCGCAGTGCCTCGACCTCATCGCTTCGGCCCGCGTGCTTGCGACCAGAGAGCTCGTCACGGAGTCGCAGCAGCTGAGCGACCACCTGCGCCTCCTGCGGTCCCTCCATCGCGCCGATGGCCGACATGATCAGCTGGTCGGCCTGCTGGACGAGGACCTCGGAGTCGAACGGCGAGCCCTCCACCGCTGCCTCGTCGAGCGTGCGGATCAGCGCCGCGAGCTGGTACAGCGCGGTCGTCGGCTCGTCGAACAGCTCACGGATGTAGGCGGCTGATGCGAACTGGCCCGACAGCCTGAAGATGTTGTAGAGCCGGCGTGCGACCTTGCCCCAGTTGGGGTCCTTGACGCTGTATTTCCAGACCTCGTGCTCGAGCTGCTTGACGTAATCGTCCACCGCGTCGGTCGAGAGGTCCTTGATCAGGCGGTCGAACAGCGGCCTCGAGTCGGTATCGATGTAGACCTCCTGGAAGTAGGGGTCCAGGAACCCGTCGAGCGGCACGATGGTGCCGTCGGGCGACTCCCACGTCGGGTCGAGCACGTTGCTCGCGTTGGCCAGCTGGCCGCGCTCACGATCGGCGACCACCCAGTCGAGCTTGCACCAACCGGGGTCCTGGGCGGCGTCGGCCCAGAGGACGGTCCGGGCCGAACCGTCGGCAGCGACGACGTTCATCTCGCCCGATTCGATCTCTTGTGGCGTCCAGGTGATCGGACTGCCGGAGTGCTGCTTCTTGCCATCCTTGGTGACCTCGGCATCCCAGGTCCCGAGCTTCACCTCCGACAGACGGTGACTGGGCCCCGACAATGTTTCGAGGGCCTTCTCGCGGATGACGACGCCGAGGATGCGGCAGGCCTCTTCCTTGGTGTCGGCCGTGATATGGATGCGCTCGAAGAAATCGGCATCAGCCGGGTAGGCCTGGATGCGACTCTGGGCGGCAGATCCAGACAACGCCAGGGCAGTCTTGACACCGGGGCGGTTCTGGAAGCCGACGATCGGCGCGATCCGACGGAAGCGCGCAAGGTCGTCGGGGTTGAGGTCGAGCATCGAGGCGCGGTGGCCGAACACGCCGCTGTCCACGTCGACGACGACGTCGCCACCAACCGATTCGGCCGCCATGGCGGCGATCCATTCGTCCGCTTCCAGCTCGTTGATCTCGACGCCAAGCCGGCGGGCCGAGTCGATGACGCGAGCGATCGCGTCCTGCTGTGTCGTGTCAGTCATGCGCTCGATTCTGGCACCGCGGTGGCCGGTTGGCCAGTTGTGCTAGCAGGTGCAGACCCAGATCTTGCGTACGAATTTGACGGCATCTCGCGCAGTCGGATCGGCGACAGAGCGAATGGTCACGAGCCGCTCGGCGCGATCCTGGCCGCAGTCGTCCCATGAGTCGCAGGGCATCACGACCTTGGCCTTCAGGATGACCGACGCGCCCGGCGCGATGAGGGGCGTCGTGTAGGTGCCGGCCTCGACCGCCGAAGAGATGTTGGTAGACCTCCAGAAGAATTTGACGTGGTAGCCGTTCGTGACACCGTCCGCGTCGACGCGGAACCGGTCAGCCACGGACCCGTCGTTCTGGACCGAGATCCGGAACACGATAACGCGCGGATCACGCTCGGTGCTGTAGGTCAGGTAATCCGTCCAGACAAGCTTCTGGTTCTTCGCCGTCCTGTTGTAGACGTCGTCGCCGGTCAAATCCGGGTTGCACGGCTGCCAGTCGGGGACATATTGGCACGCGACCGCAATCCGCCCGTCTGGCCGGTACGTCGCCGCGGAGCCTGCGCCACTCGGCGCGGCGCTAACGGGTACGGCTAAGGCTGCCAGTGCGGCGCAGGTCAGCAGGACGAGCGCGACGCGGTGACCGCGGCGGCTGTTGATACGCGACGTCATCAGGATCTCCCTCATCGTTTTTCGACGCGTCCAGTACACGCCCGCGGCACCAGGAGGACAACCGCGCTGGCACGTAGCCGCCTACTGATCCCAGCCTAGGTGGTCCCTCGCGGCCTACTGGTTGTCGATCTGGGCGCGCTGGAGGCGGCCCGAGTAGTCGACATAGATCGACTTCCACTCGGTGAACGTGTCGAGCGCCGCGTGACCGGCCTCGCGGTGGCCGTTGCCGGTGCCCTTCATGCCGCCGAACGGCAGGTGCGTTTCGGCCCCGATCGTGCCTGCGTTGACGTACACGATCCCCGTGGCAAAGTCGCGCATTGCCCGGAACGCCGTATTTGTGTCGGTCGTGTAGATGCTCGATGACAGGCCATAGCGGGTCCCGTTCACCACCATCGCCGCTTCGTCATAGCCGTTGACGCGTATGACGGACAGAACCGGCCCGAAAATCTCCTCCTGCGCGACGCGGTCCATCGGCTTGACGCCGTCGAGGATGGTCGGCGTGAAGAAGTGGCCGTGTTCGAGGCCGGCCTGCTCCGTGGCTGATCGGCCCCCGGCTGCAAGTCGGGCGCCCTCGTCGGTCCCGATCTCTACGTAGCCGCCCACCTTTTCCACGGCGGCGGCGTTGATCAACGGACCCACGTCGGTGGTTGACTCCAGGCCGGAGCCGAGCCGCAGCTTTGCCGCGCGATCGACCAGCCGACTGACCAGGTTGTCGGCAACCTTGTCATCGACAACCAGCCTGCTGCACGCGGTGCAGCGCTGACCGGTGGTCCCGAACGCCGACCAGAGGATGCCATCGACGGCGAGATCGAGGTCGGCATCGGCCATCACCGCGATCGCGTTCTTGCCGCCGAGCTCGAGGCTGATGCGCTTCATCCTCCGGGCGCCGCGAACGTAGATCTCGCGCCCGGTGACGCCGCTGCCGGTGAACGAAATGACGTTCACGTCCGGGCTCTCGACGATGGGCATGCCGACCTCTTCGCCGGACCCCGTGACCATGTTGACGGTGCCCGCCGGAAAGCCCGCTTCGTGCATCAGCTCGACCAGCAGCGCGGCGCAATGCGGCGTGTCGGAGGCCGGCTTGAGAACGACCACGTTGCCGGTGATCAGGGCGGCGGTCATCTTCCAGCACGGGATTGCGATCGGGAAATTCCAGGGCGTGATGATGCCGGCGATACCGATCGGCTGGCGGATGCTCATCGCCCATTTGTTGGGCAGCTCGGACGGCGTCGTATCGCCGAACATCCGCCGCCCCTCCCCGGCCATCAGGTAGGCAATGTCGACGCCTTCCTGGACGTCGCCGCGGGCCTCGGCGAGGACCTTACCCATCTCGCGCGTCATGGCGCGGGCGAGGCGTTCCTTGTGTTCTGCGAGCAGCGCGCCGAAGGCGAACATGATCTCGCCGCGCTTCGGCGCCGGCATATCTCTCCAGGCCGGCAGCGCGTCCTCGGCGGCGCGGATGGCCGCCGCGACGTCGGCTGCGTCGGAGGCCGCAAATCGGCCGATGAGGTCTCTCGTGTCGGCTGGATTGCGCGACTCAAAGGTGCGGCCACTCTCCGCGGGACGCCAATCACCGCCGATGAAGTTGCCGAAGGTCGGCACGTCGTGCTGGTCGTCGGCCGCGGGATTCGATTCAATCGTCTGGGTCATCGGCTCCGATTGTATGAGCC
>CAZXLP010000070.1:0-6825 GCA_964642085.1 uncultured Anaerolineaceae bacterium | reverse complement strand
CGAGGCGACGCTACGTTGGTCCTGTCGCCCTAGGCCAGTAGGCCCTCGGCCTCAAGGTATCTGATTACTGCGGCGGCGTTCTCCTCAACCGACCGCCCGACCGTTTCAAGCCGCAGCTCCGGTTTCACGGGTGGCTCGTACGGGTCGGCGACCCCGGTCATGCGCTCGACCTCGCCGCGTTCCGTCGCCGCGTACAGGCCCTTCACATCGCGCTCGATCACGACTTCGAGTGGCGTGTCGACGAAGACCTCCACGAACGACCGTTCGCCGGCGGCCGCGTTGACCAACTCACGAACTTCGTCGCGGGTCGAGCGGTAGGGGCTGACCAGGGCGCACACGGTCATTCCGCCGTGGCGACCGATCTCGGCGGCCACGAAACCCACGCGGCGTACGTTCTCGTCGCGGTCCTCGCGGGTGAAGCCCAGGCCGCGTGAGAGATGCGTCCGAACGACATCACCGTCGAGGACCGTGACCGTGCGGCCAAGTTTCTCGAGCATCGGCACGACTCGCTCGGCAGTAGTGGTCTTGCCCGAGCCCGACAGCCCGGTGAACCACAGGCAGACGCCGCGGGTCACGAAAGGGCGACCTGTTGGCGGGCCTCTCTGCCAGCGTCCGGCCGAGCACCGAACCAGACCAACGCCACGTCGCGGCCGAGGAGTTCGGACAGGCGCGCGACGTCCGGGGCGAACTCGGTCTCGAGGCGGCGGCGCAGGTCCACGCGCACCTCCGCGCGCTGAGCGGTGCGCCGGCGAAGCTTGCTGTGGCCCAGACGACGCGACAGCTCGCGCGTGCGGGCGTCCCCGATCAACGCGGGCAGCACCCGCCACGTGGCGAACTGCACGGGCCGCGTCCTTGCGAGCGATCGCACCAGACCGCCACGCCCTCCGTGCGCCTGGTTATGCGCGGCGAACGATGGTGGCTGGTAGGTCGGATCAACCTCGAGGAACTCGAGCAGCCGGCGGAAGTGTGCGCCCGGGTCACGAACCATCTCCTCGAAGAGGATCACGTGGACCTGGTCCCGGCCGAATGCGTCCATCCAGCGCGCCATCTGCTCTCCGAAGCGGGCCCGGTCGCGGTACGTCGCCAGCATAGGGTTGGAGTCGCGCGGGATCCTGTGGCCGGCGTGGCGGTCATCCTCGGCCGCCAGCGCCTCTTCAAAATCGGCCAGATCCTCGGTCCCGCCGGCGAGCTTGTGCGCGTGGAGCGAGGCGATCATATCTACCGGGTTGCGCAGCACGGCGACGATGCGTGCGGCGGGCTGATCCAGCGCTATGAGCTCCGCCGCATCCTTCGAAAAGAGATACCGGGTCGAGGCTTCGCCGACGCGCTTGGCGTCGCCGGCCTCGTCGAACAAGGCCAGGTACTTATCGCGATCCGAGTCGTAGCGCAGGAAGTTCCCCGACCTGTCCTGGGCAAGGTCGCGCGAGTAGAAGCAGGGCTCCTTGACGGGCGTCATGAAGACCTCGGGGTGGGGCCTCAGCCACTCGTATAGCGAGGTAGTCCCGCTCTTTGGCGCGCCGACGATGAAGAGGTCGGGCATTCGGGTCACGGAGTCTCGATTCTACCTTGGGACTCGGACGCTTCCGTCAGCGTCGACCCCGAGATTGGCCCCCGACCCGCGAAACCACAGCGCCGCCAGGTCGCGCCCAGCCATCTCGCTCAGCTGCGAAACGTCCGGCCTGAGCGCTTCTTCCAGCCGACGCCTGAGTTCGGTGCTTATGGGCGGCAGGGTTCCTGTACGTCGCGTGAGGCGGCTATGGCGGATCTGCCTCGCCCAACGAAACGCGCGGTTCTCACCGATCAGCCGCGGGGCGAGGCGCCGCGCCGTGCGCCCGACCCAGGCCCGGCGGATGGTTCCCAGGATCCCTTCGCGCATCCGATGGCTGGGATTGTGGACGGCAAACGAAGGCGGTTGGTACTCGGGATCCACGGCCAGGAACTCGAGCACGTCGCGGAAGCAGCCCGCCGTGTCGGCGACAAAGTCGTCGAAAACGATGACGTGCACCCGATCCCGTCGAAACTCGTTGAACCAGCGCCGGAGTTGCTCACCAAAACGGCCGACGTCCAGGTAGACCGCACCCAGCGGACTCGAACCCTCGGGCAGACGGCGTCCGGCGCGACGATCATCGTCTGCCGCCAGGGCGGACTCGAATTCGGTGATGTCCTCGACGCCATGGGAAACGCGTTCGTTGTGCAGCGCGTAGATCACATCGACCGGGTTCCGGACCATCGCGATCACCCTCGCGTCGGGTTGAAATTGCTTGACCAGAGAGGCCGCCCGCTCCGAAATCATGTAGCCCGTCGATGCCTCGCCGACCCGACCTTCGTCACGAGTGTTCCTGAACAGATCGAGATATCGCGGCTCATCGACCTCGTAGCGAAACGGTCGTCGCCGCGGGCCTGTGACGACGTCTGGCGCGAAATAGAACGGTTCCTTGACGGGCGACATGTACACGTCCGGGTGACCGATCAGGTACTCGTACAGGGAGGTCGTGCCGGACTTCGGGGCGCCGATGATGAACAGATCGGGACGCCGGGTCACTGGGGCTCCGTTCGCGGTCACTGACGGCGGATCAGCCTCGCGCGCGCAGTTCCACGGGCGAAGCGAGTGTATCGGCAGCATAAGCGACTCACAGTGCCGGCGCGCTATGCTGGGCCGCCGATGCCCGACGCAATCTCCCGACGTCCCGATTTCTTCCATGTCGGCGTGTTCAAGGGCGGCAGCACGGCCCTCTACGAGGCCCTCCGCCGGCACCCGCAGATCTACATGCCGTTCCACAAGGAGCCCCTGTTTTTCGGCGACGACCTGACCCGCCGATACGGGCGGATGAGCCTCGACGACTACGTGCGCCTGTTCCGCGACGCCAAGCCCGGACAGCGGGTCGGAGAGGCCTCCACCTGGTACCTGTACTCGACCTCCGCTGCGCGTGAGATCAAGGAGTTCTCCCCGGAAGCGCAGATCCTCGTCCTCCTGCGCAACCCGGTCGACGTGATGTATGCCCAGCACAACCAGCTGATCTTCAATGCGATGGAACCGATCACCGACTTCGCGGAGGCGCTGGAGGCGGAGGAGGATCGGCGGCAGGGGCTTCGGCTGCCGACGTGGCCGATCAACGTCGAGAACCTCTTCTACCGCCACAGCGTTCGCTTCGCGGAGCAGCTCGAGCGCTTCTTCGAGGTCTTCGGGCGCGACCGGGTACACGTGATGGTGTTCGAGGACCTCACCCGTGACGGCGCGGAGGTCGTACGCGGCGTGCTCGATTTCCTGGGCGTCGACCCGGCGCTTGCCGCACCGCCACCGACGGCCAACGAGAACCGCCGCGTCCGCTCGCCGCGGCTCCAGCGCCTGATCTTCATGCCCCGCGTGTTGATGCCTCTGGCACCGATGCTGCGCCGTTTCCCGCTCGTCCGCTCGTTGCGAACGCGCCTGTTGAACATGAACAGCGAGGCCCGCCCACGCGCGCCGATGGATCCGGCCCTGCGCCGTCAGCTACTCGACGAGCAGGCGCCGGAGATCGAGAGGCTCGGCCGGCTGGTCGGCCGCGACCTTTCGCCGTGGCTGGAACGCGGCCCGCAGGCGGGCTCGCAGGCACGCGATCACGGGCGCGAGGCGGCTCCGACGCCGGCATGAAGTTGGCCGTGCGGCCGTTTTGCGCCTGTTGGTCGCAATGCGACCCTCGTTTTGCCCCAGCGGCCCTGGTTTGCGCCAGATGGTCGCGATCGGACCACGGGGCGCAATATGACGACCTGATCCGCGAACGGCAGTCGCATGTTGACCAATTGGCGCATTCCAGCCACATGCCGGCGGTGGGCACGTGACGCCCCAACCGACAACTGCGTGAAGCGTCCCGACTTCTTCATCGTCGGCGGGTTCAAGGCGGGCACGACGGCGTTGTACGAGTACCTGCGCGTCCACCCACAGATCTTCATGAGCGTGCCCAAGGAACCGATGTACTTCGGTGCGGACCTCACGCCGCGCTACCGGCGCATGACCGAGGACGAGTACCTCGCGCTGTTCAAGGGGGCGGCCGATCAACAGCGCGCCGGTGAGGCCTCGCCCTGGTACCTGTATTCGACCGAGGCGCCGCGCGAGATCCTCGACTTCTCACCCTCCGCGCAGGCGATCGTCCTGCTGCGCAACCCAGTCGACGTGATGTACGCCCAGCACAGCCAGCTCGTCTTCAACGAGCGCGAGGACATCGTCGATTTCGGCGAGGCACTGGCCGCCGAGGAGGCGCGCCGACGCGGCGAGCGTATCCCCGCCGATGCCCTGCGGCCGGAGGCGCTGTATTACCGCCAGAGCGTCCGTTTCGCGGACCAGCTGCGGCATTGGTTCGAGGCCTTCGGGCGCGAACGGATGCACATCATCGTGTTTGACGATCTCGTCGCGGAGCCGCGCGCGGTGTACCGACGGACCCTCGAGTTCCTCGGCGTCGACCCGTCGCACGAGGTTGACCTGTCCGTCTACAACCCGAACCGCCGCGCGCGCTCGGGCGCCTTGCAGAGGCTGATCTTCGCCCCGCCGCGGCCGTTGCGCGCCCTGTTCGGGAAGCTGCGCTCAACCCCCTTCGCACACCGAGTCCGGGACAGGCTCGTATCGGCCAATAGCCGCACAGCGGCGCGCGTCGAGATGGATCCCGATCTGCGACGTTCGCTGACCGAGGAGTTCGCGCCCCAGGTCGCCGATCTCGGCGCGCTCATCGGCCGCGATCTCTCGGCCTGGAGCCGCGTATGACTGCCATGCCGCGCGAAATCCCGATTGCCGAGGCCGGGGTGACGATTCACGACGTCTCCTTCGACGAGACGGTCGAGCTCATCGTCGAGTGGGCGCGCGAGGGCAGCGGGGGCTATGTCTCGACGCCCAATGTCGACCACCTCATCCGCGCAAAACGCGACCCCGGCTTCCGCGCCCTGGTCATGGGCGCCCGGCTGCGCATCCCCGACGGTATGGGTCTCATCTACGGTTCGCGCCTCGCCGGGACACCGTTCCGCGGCGCAGTCACCGGCCGGCTCCTCCCCGAAGCGATCATTCGCGCGACCAAGGGTGAACCGCTGCCGATCGCGATCATCGGCGGCCGCGGCGATGCGCCAGCCAGGGCGGCGGAACGGCTCAACGCGATGGGCGGCAACGTCGTCGCCGCGGTCGGCCCGCGAATGGGCTTTGCCGTCGGAGGCGACGAGGACCTGGCCATCGTCGCCCAGTTCAGGCAGGCAGCGCCGCGGATCGTGCTGGTTGGTTTTGGTGCGCCAAAGCAGGAAGCCTGGATGGCCCGCCACAGGGTAGATATGCCGCAGGCCGTCATGCTCGGAATCGGCCAGGCCATCGACATCCTGGGCGGGATGGTGCCCGCAGCGCCACGCTGGATGACGCGGGTCGGGCTGGAATGGGCCTTCCGGATGGTGCGCGACCCGCGCCGGATCGGCCGGCGCGTCTTCATCGACGATCCGCCGTTCTTCTGGTGGATGCTGAAACGCAGGTTCCGCAGACGCCGATGAAAAGGCTGCCGGCCGTGGCACGACGCCTCCGGCGTTCCCATGAGCACCCCGTGACAGCCCAGTCAGCGTCCACGACTTGCCGGTTGTCCACATTCTTCGTATGGTCCGCCAACTTACTAACCGCCGACGTGGCGCCAGGAGGGAGAACATGACTTCCGGACGTGGACTCCGCGCATCGGCCCTGGCGTTCGCGCTGACGGCTGTCCTCACCGCGTCCAGCGCGACAGGCGGTCAAGCCGCTTCAACGGTCATCGGCGACGCGGGTGCGAATATCGACTGGATTCGGCTGGGCATGAGTTTCGCGTCGCCGATGCGGCCGCTTCTCGACGCGATCGACGGCCCTCAGGCTCTGAACAGGGGCGGCGATGGGCGGCTGACCTTCCTCCTCCTGGGCTCCGACGCGCGCGGTACCGGCATCTCCCGGACGGACTCGATTATGCTCATGTCCGTCAAGGGCAACACGATCACGTCGGCCAGCATCCCGCGCGACACCGGTCGCTTCCCAAGGCCAGCCTCGATGGGCGGCGGGACGTTCTCGGGCAGGGTCAACGGGATCTTGCGTCAGCTGCGCGACACGAGCACGACCCTCGATCAGGCCCTCGCGAAGTTCGAGACGGTGATCGAGAACGCGCTCCAGATCGAGATCGATTACAACGCGCTGGTCTGGTTCGACGGCTTCACCACGCTCGTCGGGAAGGTCGATCCGATCACCGTCAACATCACCCGCGAGATCCGCGACCCCAAGCACCTCGACGACCCGGACGGGCCGAAGGGCGTCTACTTCCCGCAATGGACTGGCTTCGCGCTGAATGCGTTCAATTCTGTCTCGCAGCCCTACTGCAACGGCTGGTACAAGACCGACCCGGCTCCGATCAACTCGGCCAACTACTGCCGCCGCGCTTTGCCTTACGTGCGCAGTCGCAAGGGCCCCGGTAACGACGACTGGGTCCGCTCCCGCCGCCAGCAGGAGTTCATCGCGGCGACGATCAAGGCCGTCGGCCAGTCAGAGCTAGCCGGGCTGGTAAGCACGGCGCAGGGCGAGGGCGTGGGCAAGTGGTGGACCAACTATCCGATCACGGCGACCAGCGCCATGGACCTGTACAACGAGTTCCAGGGCGCGTCACTGGGGACTCACGTCGTCTTCAAGCCCAGTCTGTTTGCCGGACGAATCGCGGGCTCGTCGGCGTACGAGCTGAAGCTACCAGCGGTCCGTCAATGGAGCGCGCAGTACCTCAAATAGGGTGGCCGAGCGCTTCTCAGTCTCGGTATAGTGGCCGACCCCACGCACTCGCGTTGGGCACGCGTCCCGAGGGGAGTAGGGAACAAATG
>CAZXLP010000069.1:5424-6940 GCA_964642085.1 uncultured Anaerolineaceae bacterium | reverse complement strand
TCGGTCCCCCGCCGGTCGCGGTCGTCCACCGCCGGGTCGTCCACCGCCGGGTCGGCCGCCGCCGGGTCGCCCACCGCCGGGTCGGCCCCCGCCCGGCCTGCCCCCACTCGGTCCGGGACGATCAGTCATCGATCGACCTCCCGATTGCGCGCCATCGCTGACCGTCGCGCGTGTCCTCGACCATCACCCCAATCGTGGCCAGCTCATCGCGCAACCGGTCCGATGCGGCGAAGTCGCGGCCCGCGCGCGCCGTCTCCCGCTCGTCCAGCAGCCGCTGTGCGCCCTCGGGCAGCGCCTGTGGCTCGTCGAGGACCGCCAACACCCGGTCGAAGTCCCGCAGAGCAGCTGCCGCGCGGCGTGCATCGTCCGTCGACAGCTTCCGTGCATCGCCGCGCCGGTTGAGGTCGCGCACCAATTCAAAGAGCGCTCCGAGCGCTCCGGACACGTTCAGGTCGTCGTCCATCGCGGCGCGGAACTGGTCCCGCGCGACCTCGAGCGCCTCGTCAAGCGTGGGGTCGTCGTCGATCGCTTCCTCGTATGACTCGAGCGCGGCAACTGCGGCGGTGAGGCGCTCCACCGCCGCGCGGGCATGGCCCATCGTCTCGTCGCCCCATTCCATCGGCGCGCGATAGTGGGTCGCGATCAGTGCATAGCGCAGCATGGCTGGTGAATAGCCGTCCTCGTACACCTCGGCCGGCCGGTTGATGTTGCCGACGCGACGCGCCATCTTCACGCCACTCAGCACGAGATGTGCGTTGTGCAGCCATACGTTGACGAAGTGCTTCCCGGTGGCCGCCTCGGATTGGGCGATCTCGTTCTCGTGGTGAGGAAAGATCAGATCCACGCCGCCGGTGTGGATGTCGAAGGACTCGCCCAGGTATCTCATGCTCATCGCCGAGCACTCGATGTGCCACCCCGGCCTGCCCTCGCCGATTTCTGCCGGCCAGGTTGGCTCGCCCGGCTTGGGCCCCTTCCAGAGCGCGAAATCGCGCACGTCGTCCTTGCCGTAGTCGTCGGCAGCCACGCGATCGCCGACGCGCGAGCCCTGGGGATCGATCTTGGCCAGCGTGCCATACGCCGGCCACGAGGAGATGCGAAAGAAGATCGAACCATCGTCCGTACGATAGGCGTGGCCCTTCTCGAGCAGCGTGGCGATGAGTGTGGCCATCTCCGGGATGTGATCGGTCGCCCGCGTCAGGTGGGTTGGTGGCCCGATGCGCAGGTCGGCCATGTCGGCCATGAATCTGGCAATGTGCGGGGCTGTCAACTCGTCGAGGGTCACGCCGGCGGCCTGGAGGTCGCGGATGATCCGATCGTCGAGGTCGGTGATGTTCATTACCCACGTGACGCGGTAGCCGCTCCATTCCAGGTAGCGTCGAGCAAGGTCGCCCAGCAGGAACGCGCGGAAGTTGCCCACGTGCGCGGGCCCATAGACCGTCGGCCCGCAGCTGTACATCCGTACGTGCCCGGGCTCGATCGGCGTGAACTCCTCGACCTTGCCGCCGAGTGTGTTGGT
>CAZXLP010000069.1:0-5324 GCA_964642085.1 uncultured Anaerolineaceae bacterium | reverse complement strand
CCATGAGGCGCCCATCATCGCCGAATAACGGTCACCAGTGCGCTCGCCCTCAGCACGCGGCCCGCGCCCTCTGCCCCCGAGAGGTTCCCGGTCGACGCGATGACAGCAACGTCGTCGACCGCCACGCCAACCAGCGCCGCGACACGGCCACTCATCTCATCGAGCCTGCCACCGAGATGTGGGCGAGACCCGACCAGCGACACCTGCACGCGGTCGACTGACCAACCAGCTGCAGTAGCACGGCGCATCACTTCTTCTACGAGTTCGGTGCTGGCGATTCCCATGGTCCGCGAATCGTTGGAGGGGAACAGGCGGCCAAGGTCGCCGAGGCCGCACGCCGACAGGATCGCGGTCGCGAGCGCATGGAGTACCACGTCACCGTCGGAGTGGCCGTACAGCCGTGGTGCATCGGCGATCAGCAGGCCGCCGAGCATCAGCCCGTCCTCAGGCCCAAAGCCGTGGGTGTCCTCGCCGAAGCCGAAGCGGACCGGCTCGGCACCCGTTCCGCCGCGACCCGCACGCGCGGCCGCGATGGCGCGGACGATCTCAAGGTCCGAGATGTCGGTCACCTTGATGTTCGCCGCCTCGCCCGGGATCGTCACGACTGGCACACCGGCCGCCTCGAGCAGCGCCGCCTCGTCGGTGTAGGCCGCACCTGCCGCCTTGTCAAACGCATCGATCAGCAGCTTACGTCGCGCGCCCTGGGGAGTCTGCGCGCGAACGATGCCCACCCGATCGACTGAACCCTCCACGGCCCCGGCTGATGCGCGCTTGAGGGAGTCGATCACCGCCACCGCAGGCACTGCGGCGCCGTGCTCCGCCGCTGCGTGGGCGACGGAATCCGCCAGTGCGCTAGAGGCGAGCGGCCGTGCGCCATCGTGCACGAGCACGACCGACGCTTCGGTCGCGGCGACGCCGGCGCGAACAGAGTCAGACCTGTGCTCGCCGCCCGCCACGACGTCGACCCGTCCGTCCGCTACCTCAGGCAGCCAAACGGCGCCGCGAAGGTTCACGAGCTGCGCCTGCTGGGTAACAACGACGATCCGGCCAACAGACTGCGCGCGGGCCATTGCTTCGATCGACCACGCCAGGAGCGGCCGGTCAAGGAGAGGCTCGGTCAGCTTGTCCAAGCCGCCCATCCGGCTGCTGGTGCCCGCGGCGACGATCACCGCGTCAGCGAATCGGCCGTTCATCAAATTCAGGAACGCGGCTGGGCGAAGACCATGCGCCCGGCGACGGTCTGCAGTACGCGCACCACCGTCACGTCGATCTCGCGCTCGATCATCGTCCCGCCGCCCTCGACGACGATCATCGTCCCGTCGTCCAGGTAGGCGAGCCCCTGGCCCGGTTCCTTGCCCTGCTGGATCACCTTGACGCGGATCCCGTCGCCGGGCAGGAACGCCGGTTTAACCGCATTCGCCAGATGGTTGAGATTGAGGACACGGACCTCGTGCAGTTGAGCGACGCGGTTCAGGTTGAAGTCGTTGGTCAGCACACCGGCCGAGCGTCGGCGTGCCAGCTCGATCAGCTTTGCATCCACGGTCGTAACGTTGTCGGCGTCCTCATCGTTCAGCTCGACCGCCACGCGCGGATCCTTCTGAAGCACGGACAGGACCTCCAGCCCGCGTCGGCCGCGGACGCGGCGCGCCTGTTCGCGATGATCGGCGATCGACTGCAGCTCGTCGACCACGAATCGCGGGACCACGAGCGTGCCGAACAGGAAGCCCGCAGCCACGACGTCCGTGATCCGCCCGTCGATCAGCGCGCTGGTGTCGACGTAGGTGACCGGGCCGTCGAGCGGCCCGCCCTTGATCGGTCGGGCGGGCGATTTCAATAGGCCGGCGGATCGCAGGCCGTCGGCCAGATCGTGTCGCTTTGCGACGGTCAGGCCCATCATGCCCAAGCCGGTGACGATGACCGTGCCGAGCGGCAGGATCCAGCCGTATGGGTCGGGCAAGTTGGCCATTGGGAGGCCGAGCAGAAGGCCGATCAGAAGTCCGACGATCAGGCCCACGATCGCGCTGACGAATTCGTCGGTCGAAAGGTCCAGCACGCGGCGAATCAGCACGCGCGCCGGAATGAACGTCACGTAGGGCAGGATCGAGTAGCCGATGAAGAACCAGGCCCCGATCCAGCCGGCGAGGAGAATGATCCCGCCCACACTGCCAACATCCAGCGGCGGGATGCCGGCGCTGCTCGCAAGCACCACGGCGATCAGGACTCCCAGCGCGCCGCCGAACAGGCGAACGAAGCTCGTCATCATCTGGCCGAGCCCACCACGGGAATTGCGACCGTGCGGGACTGCTCGGTGCTTCGATCGGCGCCGGGTCCCAGCGCGGCGCCGAGCGCCTCGCGCAATGTGCCTGCACGTATGACCTCGATGCCGCTGACCCCTTCCATGTCGCCCGGCGCCCGGCGGCCGGTCCGCTGGGGCACGATGGCGCGGCCGAAGCCCAACCTCTGAGCTTCGCGCAGTCTGCGTTCGAGCCCACCCACCGGCCGAAGCTCACCGGTCAGCCCGATCTCACCGCACAGAACCGTGCCCGGGCCGAGCGGCTTGTCGCGCAGCGCCGAAGCAAGCGCCACCGCGAGCGGTAGATCTATTGCTGGTTCGTCGACTGTTAGTCCACCGACGACGCTCGCGTAAACGTCGTGGCTGGCCAGGTTCAGCCCGGCACGGCGGCCGAGCACGGCGATCAGCAGCGCGAGTCGCTGGGTGTCAAGGCCCGAGACCGTCCGCCGCGGCGAGCCATGCAAAGCGGGCGTGACCAGCGCCTGGACCTCGACGAGTAGTGGGCGGCTGCCCTCGAGCGTCGCCGCAACTGCGACCCCTGGGGCGCCCAGCGAGTCGGGCTCGAGGAAGGCTGCGGCTGGATCGGCCACCTCGGCCAGCCCATCGGCCGCCATCTCGAAGACGCCAACCTCCTCGGTCGATCCAAAGCGGTTCTTGCTGGCGCGCAGCAATCGAAGCCCGGAGAAGCGCTCGCCTTCCAGGGTGAGCACCACGTCGACGATGTGTTCGAGCGTCTTGGGCCCGGCGAGAGTGCCGTCCTTGGTCACGTGGCCGACGAGGATGACCGGGACGCCGTTCTCCTTGGCATAGGCCTGAAGACGGGCGGCGCTGCTGCGGACCTGGCCGACGGAGCCTGCTGGTCCCTCGAGGTCGTCGGCGGTGAGCGTCTGAATCGAATCGACGATGAGGAGCTGCGGGGCCGAGGCGTCGGCGGCGGCGATGATGCGCTCGACCGACGTCTCGGGCAGCACGTCGATCTGAGCGGCCGCGGCGCCGTGGGCAACGCCAAGCCGAGTCGCGCGGAGACGTATCTGGGCGGCCGACTCCTCGCCGGACGCGTACAGCACGCGGGCGTCCGGCAGCTCGCGCACGATTGCTCCGCCGATCGCCAGCACGAGTGTCGACTTGCCTATCCCCGGCTCGCCGCCGAGGAGCACGAGCGAGCCCGGGACGAGCCCTCCGCCGAGCACGCGATCGACCTCACGGATGCCGAGCGGGACTCGATCAGCTTCTCCCGCCGCGACATCCGAGAGCGCGGTCACGGGAGGCGCGGCGACCGGCGCGCGACTCTTGGCGGAGCGTGCCGAAGATCTGGGCTCTGACGGTGTCTCGACGAGCGTGTTCCAGCCGCCACAACTGCGGCATTGGCCTTCCCACCGAAGGCTCGACGCGCCGCACGTGCCGCACACGTAGCGGCTTTCGAGCCGCGCCACGGTTTGGGCCGGCCTCTAGGTACCGGCCTCGACCGGGATCTTCTCTTCTACCAGCTCAATGGTCAGGCCGGTGTCCTCGGACTTGTCGACTCGAACAGTCATTCCGGCCTGGAAGCGGCCCATCAGCAGGGCCTCGGCGAGCTGGTCCTCGACCATGCTCTGAATGACGCGGCGCAGCGGGCGCGCGCCGTAGTCCACGTCGAAGCCAATCTTGATGATGTGGTCCTTCGCCTCCTGGGTCACCTCGAGGGCGATCTGCTGCGCCTTGAGCTGATCGCGCACGCGCTCGAGGAGCAGCTCGACGATCACGCGAATCTGCTCGATCTGGAGCGAACGGAAGACGACGACCGAGTCGACGCGGTTCAGGAACTCCGGCCGGAACTGCGTCTTGAGCTGGTCGAGGACCTTCTCCTTCATCCGGTCGTATGCCTGCTCTTCGAGCCGGGCCTGATCGGAAGCAACGGGCCGGAAGCCGAGGCTCGTGTCCTTGAGCAGCGACTTCGCGCCGACGTTGCTGGTCATGATGATGACCGTGTTGCGGAAGTCCACCCGGCGGCCCTTGGCGTCCGTCAGGTGCCCGTCCTCGAGGATCTGAAGCAGGATGTTGAAGACCTCGGGGTGCGCCTTCTCGATCTCATCGAGCAGCACGACGGAGTAGCTCTTGCGGCGCACGGCCTCTGTCAGCTGAC
Organism: uncultured Anaerolineaceae bacterium; assembly: GCA_964642085.1. Taxonomy (GTDB): domain Bacteria; phylum Chloroflexota; class Limnocylindria; order Limnocylindrales; family CSP1-4; genus JALYGJ01. The sequence continues at coordinate 909 of CAZXLP010000069.1, read as the reverse complement.
CACCCTCGTCGAAGCCGACGTAGCCAGGAGGCGCGCCGACCAGGCGGCTGACGTTGTGGCGCTCCATGAACTCGCTCATGTCGATCTTGATGAGCGCGTCCTCGCTGCCGAACAGGAAGTCGGCCAGCGCCTTGGCCAGCCACGTCTTGCCGACGCCGGTGGGGCCGAGGAAGATGAAGGAGCCGATGGGGCGCTTGGGATCCTTGAGACCGGCACGAGCGCGGCGGACCGCCTTGGCGATCGTGTCGATGGCCTCGTCCTGGCCAATGACCTTCTCGCGCAGCGCGTCTTCCATGTGCATCAGCCGCTCGGATTCCTCTTGCGCGATGCGCGTGACCGGGATGCCCGTCCACATTGCGACGACCTGGGCGATGTCCTCGTCGGTCACCTGGACCATCTCGGCGCCCTGAGTTTCCTGCCAGGCGGCACGGATGGTGTCGATGTTCTCCTTGGCCGCTGATTCGGCGTCGCGGAGGTTCGCGGCGACCTCGTAATCCTGGTCGTTGATCGCCGATTCCTTCTCCTTGGTGACGCGATCGAGCTCCTTCTGCGCCTCCTTCAGCTCGGGCGGCATGGAGCCGGTGCGCAGGCGGACACGGCTCGCCGCCTCGTCGATCAGGTCGATCGCCTTGTCGGGCAGGTGGCGGTCCGTGATGTAGCGGATCGACAGGTCTGCGGCGGCATGAACGGCGTCGTCGGTGATCTTGACTTTGTGATGGTCCTCATAGCGGGAGCGAATACCGAACAGGATGGCGATCGTCTGTTCGAGCGTGGGCTCTTCGACCATCACCGGCTGGAAGCGGCGCTCGAGGGCCGCGTCACGCTCGATGTACTTGCGGTACTCGTCGAGCGTGGTCGCACCGATGCATTGCAGCTCACCGCGCGCCAATGGCGGCTTGAGGATGTTCG
>CAZXLP010000068.1:0-6941 GCA_964642085.1 uncultured Anaerolineaceae bacterium | reverse complement strand
GCCCGTGATCGACTTCATGCCCGACCAACGCGACATCGAAGACAAGGGCGGCACGATGCGCCTCGGCGTCTACCCGGCGCGTCTGACACCCGGCTCGAAAGCGGCCGAGGCGTACGGAGAAGAGGTCATCTACGAGCGCCACCGCCACCGCTTCGAGGTCAGCAACGAATACCGCGATGCGCTCGAGAACGCGGGCATGCTGATGTCCGGCCAGTCACCGGACGGTCGGTTGGTGGAGATCGTGGAGCTGAAGGACCACCCGTGGTTCGTTGCCAGCCAGTTCCACCCGGAGTTCAAGAGCCGGCCCGATCGGCCACACCCGCTGTTCGACGGCTTCATCAAGGCGGCCATCGAGCAGGCCCAGTCGCAGGTCCCGTCGACTGCCAGCGAGCCTAGGCTGGTTTCAACCGTCCCCGACGCCTGAGACTCTCCCAATGACGGCACCGGTTCTGGATGACTTCTTGCTGCGCCTCGCGCCGTTGCCACCGGTGCCGGTGGCGGCTGAGCTGATCCGTGCTCGCGACTCGATCCGAGCGGGTCTTTCGGCGCTGAGCCAGGTGCCCGACGCCGCGCTCGAAGGCGTCTGGCGCTGGCAGGGTGGCGAATTGGACGTGCGCTACGGCTTCTATCGGCAATATGAGGCGCTGGAGGATGCGCGGGCGATCGTTGGCCCGCTCCTGATCGCTGCGCGCGGGAACGAGACAGTGGCTCAACCGCTCGTTGCAGCGGCCACGGCCGCCCGATGGGACCTTCACGGCCTGCTGGAGGGACTCGATGAGGCCGATCTCGACCGCGACCCGCAGAACGGGGAGTGGACGGTTCGCCAGACGCTCGCGCACATTGTTGGCGGCCAGCGCGGCTACGCCTGGTACACGGCCTGGTGGCTCGGTCGCCGGGATCTTCCGCTCGACGATTTCCCGCAGCGCGTGCCCGATGATGCCGTGACCGGCCTCCCCGAAGAGGAATCCGAGGGGCGCGGGACGATCCGGGAAATTCAGCATCGGCTCGACGACATCCTGGACCTGTCGGCAGGCGTCTTTGGGCCGCTGGGAGAAGCGGAGCTGGCCGCGCGAGCGCGCTGGTCGGGGGTGGCCGTAGACGTTCGCTTTCGGCTGGTCCGCTGGTCGTCCCACATTCGGGAGCACACGATCCAGATCAAGAAGACGCTCGGCTATATCGGCCGGCCAATGACCGAAGTCGATCTGCTGTTGCGGCTCATCGCCGGCGCTTACGGCCGGCTGGAGGAAGATCTCTTCCTGGCGCCCGCCGAACAGCAGCCGGTCGGAGACGCCCTGGCCCTTGCCGAGTCGGCCGCGGCGCGCCTGGCGACAGACGCGCGTTCGGTCGTGGAGGCCGCCGGACAGCAACGGGGCTGAGCCGGGCCAGGATCTGACCGCGGTTCAGGCTATCGCGCGGTGCAGCCTGTGAAACGCCGGTTTGAAACCGAGCTCGGTCCAGCTCCGGTTCGCCTGCAGGTTAGTCGACCGCCAATCGGTCGCTACCCATTCGTAGCCCTCGTCGCGCGACCAGGCCATGACCGTCTCGCCGAGTGCGCGGCCGGCGCCCAGACCGCGTGCGTTGGGCAGGACCGCTGCGAAGCCCAGAAATCCCGCACTGCGCGGCCTCATCAGCGGAGTGTGGCCCGGTGACAGCTCGAGCGAGCAGCCGATCGCGGCGCCCACTACCCGTCCCTCATGCTCTGCCACGAAGGTCGCATAACTGGGGTCGTCGAAGTCTGCCTCGATGTCGGCAAGCGCCTCCTCGACGGACGGTACTGGCAGACGGGAGAAGACGGCCGAGCCAGCCTGGTGCCTCGGCAGCGCGACATCCAGTTCGGCGAGCGTGGGAAGATCGGTCCGCGTCGAGCGCCGAACCGTCAGGCCCTCGGCAAGCGTCGGGACGAACTCGCGCCACACCGGTTCGCGCAATGCGTGGACCTGCTGTTTCCCGAAGCCGAGGCTGAACCAGGCCTCGAGCACGCGCGGCTCGGTTGCCGGCACGACAACGAAATGATTTGTCCGGCCGTCGTGAACCCAGTACTCCGCTGCAGCGGCGTATGCCTCACGGATCGCCTCTGCGTCCGTACCCCCGCTGCCGGCGTCCTCGATCCAGATGTTCGCGCCCCAGATCGAGTCCGGGCGCCGGGTTCCGAGCACGAACGCCGCCGCTCGGCCATGGACAAGGACGATTGCGCCCGACGCCGCATTGCGCTCCAGAAGAGCGGCCACCTGCTCGCGGGCGACCACAGCCTCCTCGTACCTGCGATCGAGGGCAAAGATCGTCCGTCGCTGTTGCCGGTGCCGTTCGGCGAGAAGTCTCGCGGCTTCATCGACGTCATCGGTCGTGAGCTCGCGCACCTCGTATCGAGTCATTCGCCACGCATCGTGACGGATTTGGCCGCTCATTGGCGCATGGGCGCTGCGGCGTACACTGGCTTGACTGACGATTAGGAGCACTCATGAAGATTTTTCTGGATACAGCCGACATTGAAGAGATCCGCATCGCCGCCAGTTGGGGCGTGCTCGATGGCGTCACGACCAACCCGACCCTGTACGCGAAGGTCGGCGGCTCGTACGACGAAGTCCTCAAGGAAATCTGTGCGCTGACGTCCGGGCCTGTATCCGCCGAGGTCGTTGCCGAGGAGGTGGAGGGGATGCTCAGCGAGGGGCGCCACTTCGCCAAGCTCGCCCCGAACATCGTCGTCAAGGTGCCCATGAGCGAGGAGGGCCTGGAGGCCATCTATCGCTTTGCCGAGGAAGGCATCAAGACCAACTGCACGCTCATCTTCACCGCCAACCAGGGCCTGTTGGCGGCCAAGGCGGGGGCGTCGCTGCTGTCGCCGTTCGTCGGCCGGCTTGACGACATCAACCAGGACGGCATGGATGTCATCCGCGAGCTGGTCTCGATGGTCGAGATGTACGAGTTGGACTCGGAGGTCCTGGCCGCGTCGATCCGCCATCCGCGCCACGTGACCGAGGCGGCGCTACTTGGTGCGCACATCTGCACCCTGCCGTTCAAGGTCCTTCAGCAGATGGTCCACCACCCGCTGACCGACAAGGGCATCAAGACCTTCCGTGACGACTGGGAGAAGGCTCGCCGAGAGGCGTCCGAGAAGGACGCTGCCGGAGTGGGGTCTTCAAGCCGCCACAACTAAGCAACTCGGGTCTGCGGCGCTCAGTTCGGCCGCGCTGCCAAAGCGACCTGGAAGCGCCGGCTCGGGCGCCAGTGGACGCCTGAGAACTCCGGCTGGCCATCCCGGGCGACGGTCCAATCGAAGCCCTGGACCAGCTCGCGCACGAAGATCCGTCCGAGCGTGAGGGTCAGGTTCGCGCCGAGGCACGACGTGCGCGTTGCTGAGGTACCGAACACGGAGTACGACTCCCGGGCAGGCGGAGCGTCGCGGAACCGGTCGGGATTGAATCGCTCTGGCTCGGGAAAGAGGCGTCCGTCGCGATGGTTCTCGCGCACGCAGACCCGTACACGCCAGCCGCGCGGGATGACGTAGCCCTGCCAACGGATGTCGCGCGCGGCACGACGGCTGATGTACTCGCTCTGCTCCATCCGGAGCGTCTCCATCACGATGTGCCGCGCGGCCTGATCTGGATCGTCGTCCGTCCTCAGGCGGGCGGCCCAGCTCGGATCGTGGCTCAACTTCCAGACGATCCACGTCAGCAAACCGGTGACGTCCGAGCGACTCGTCTGGACCATGTACACCAGGTTCTTGATGAGGGTGTCGTCGGTCCAGTCGTCGGGATTGGTCCGCCATAACGAGCCCACGAACGAGCTATCCGACGAGCTGGTCCTCGCGAATAGGGCGATCTCGTCGACCGCATGGCGGACCTTGGAGCCGCTCAACCGCCACGCCCGGGTGGGATCCAGGGACCGGTACAGGAGAGCGAGGCGATCGGTGTCGGGGCTCAGCGGATCCACGCCATAGAACAGGCGCAGCAGAGCTGCCAACACTATCTGCGAGACCAATCGATGGGCATCGACGCCCGCGGGTTGGCCCGCTGCCGAGGCGTTGACAGCGCGGCGGAGCTCGGATCGGATCGACTCGCCGATCTCTGCTTCGGCCTGCCGGGTGATCGAGGCAGAAACGGCGCTGCGCAGAAGCGGGCTGTATCGGGCATGGTCGTCGTCGCTCATGTAGCGCAAGAAGCCGCGCGGAATGTAGCGGCTGAACGGTGCTGCAGGAGCCACCAGCGACGCATCGTGATTCCGGAATAAGTCGAGCGCCAGTGGCCAGCCGACGATGCCCACCGTCGGCGCGATCAATGTGCTGGTCTTGAAGATCGGGCCGTGGCGGGCGGCCTGCTTCGCATAGAAGTCGGGGTCTACCCACGGACCCAGCGGTGCGACGGCCAGCGAGCCCGGCGGGAGGTCCCTGTTCGTTCCGAAGTCAGGTCGTGCCCGCCACCAGCTCCCCACCAGACCGACCAACGAGACGGCGGCCAGCGACCGCAGCAGCCACGGTTCGGCGATAGCCGCCCACGAGGAAATCCCGATGACGCCGATCAACGCGCCGCCGCCGGCGACCGCGGCGCCGGGCGCCGTACCGAGCCGGCGCAGGAACGGCGGACAGGCCATGAGCCGGACGAACGGCAGCACTGCGACGAATACGATCCCGAGCTCGACTGCCTGTTCCACGGCCCAGTGATGGTATTCGCGCGCTCGGCCGCCGGATCCAGCTCGTCGGACGCGTCGTCAGCGACCTATGGCGGCCCTTACTCAGTCGTCGCCTTCGTCGCCATCGTCGCCTTCGTCGTCGTCTCCGTTGCCGCGGCCCGGCTTCTTGTCCTTGCGATCCTTGCCCGGGTTTGGGTCCTTCGGATTCGGGGCTGAGAATTCTGGCTCCGTGTCGGTCGCGGCGGCAGGCGCAGAGTCTGGTTCGTGACGCGATGGCGCCCTCTGTTCCGGCTGCGCTGACGGCTCAGCGACGATCGCTTCGGCCGGCTGTGTAGCGGCGCCCAGCAGGCCCAACACGGGAGGCACGAGCAGAATCGCCGCGAGGAACACGCCGACCAGCGCGACTACGGCGGCCTTCGTACGGCTTGCAGGCCGCATCGGGGCGATTGGCAGCGTCGTAGTCGCGGCGTCGGCATCGGCACGGCCGTCCAACCAGGCGCGAAGAGTGCGTCCGAACTGCGCCGCCGAAGGCCTTCTCTCAGGCTGCGCGTCCAGGGCGCCCATTGTCAGCGCCGCCAGCGCGACTGGAGCCTGGACAGGCGCGGGTGGTCGCTGCTGGAGCTCGAGCTGTTCGGCCGGAGACCGGCCGTCATACGGGCGCGCGCCCGAGAGCATCTCGTACAGAACCACGCCCAGGGCGAAGACGTCGGCTGCCGGCGAGGGTTGACTGCCGGTCAGCTGCTCGGGTGCCATGTACGGCAAGGTGCCGACAACCATCCCGGAACCAGTGAGCTCGATGGTGTCCGCGTTGCTGCCCGGGATCGCGTCCCCTTCGTCGATTGAACGCGAGATTCCGAAGTCGATCAGGCGAGCCCGGCCGTCCTCGCCGAGCAAGATGTTCGCCGGCTTGACATCGCGATGGACCACTCCCGCGGCGTGGGCGTCAGCGAGCACGTCCGAGACGTCAAGCGCGACTGCTGCAGCATCCCGTGGACCTATCGGTAGCTCCTCGCGCAGACGGGCGGCGAGCGTGCTGCCCGCGACGAACGGGAATATGAGTGCGGCCTCATGCCGGCCAAAGAGCATGTCGACGACCGGCACCGAGTTGGGGTGTGAAACGAGTTCGCTCGCGGCGGCCTCATTTGCCAGCCGCTGCCGTGCCACGGGGTCATTTACGCTCCCCGCCTCCAGACGCTTGACGACCACGTCGCGGCCCGTAAGCGTGTCGCGGGCGCGCCAGACACTGGAAGCGGGGCCGATGAAGATCGGCTGGTGCAGTCGGTATCTCTTCTTGGACGTCCTGAAGACCTGCGTGCTCTCGCTGGCGATCTCGGTTACGCCTGTGGTGGTACGGGGCATGCATGGATGGTCGGACCAAGACGGGTAAGTTCGTGTCAAATGGCCCCGAGAGCCAGGTGTCAGGCCGCTATCAAAGTGCCGAACCGAGCGTGGGGTCCGTTTCCCGCGTATTGACCGTCGGCGTTCGGATGGTATGATCCACGCATCCCCGATTTCCGTAGGTCGGTCGGCGCATGGCCGCCGATCCCGGGGCATTTTCCAGCGTCGGACGACGCCTCCCCGCGTGCCCGCGGGCGTTTTCCAGACGTAACCCGTCTTACCCCCGTTTGGGCGTTAGCCGTCGAATCCAGGAGAACCAGGTACTACCTGAATGAACATCAACGAACTCATGAGCAAAAACTTCAACCAGCTGGTCCAGATCGGTGGCGAGCTCGAGGTCGCCGACGCGACCCAGATGCGCAAGGACGACCTGGTCGAGCAGATCCTGCAGCGACAGGTCGAGCGCAGCGGCCAGGTCTACGTGACCGGCATCCTCGACATCGTCGACGACGGCTATGGCTTCCTGCGCCGGCACGGGCTGATGCCCAGTCAGGACGACGTCTACGTCAGCTCCAGCCAGGTGCGCCGTTTCGGCCTGCGCGCCGGCGACCGGGTCGGTGGCGTTATCCGCTCGCCCAAGGACGGCGAGAAGTACTGGGGCCTGATCCGCGTCGAGTCGGTCAACGGCGTCGATCCTGAGACCGCCAAGCGCCGCCCGCACTTCGACGTGCTGACCCCGATCCACCCGATCGAGTTGATCAACCTCGAAACGGATCCCAAGAACCTCAGTCAGCGGCTGATCAACCTGGTCAACCCGCTCGGCAAGGGTCAGCGCGCGTTGATCGTGAGTCCGCCCAAGGCGGGCAAGACGATGCTGCTGAAGCAGATCGCCAACGGCATCACGGCCAACTATCCGGAGATGCTGCTGATGGTCGCGCTGATCGGCGAGCGGCCGGAAGAGGTGACCGACATGCGTC
>CAZXLP010000067.1:0-7017 GCA_964642085.1 uncultured Anaerolineaceae bacterium | reverse complement strand
TCTGGTGGGAGCTCGCGACACTGATCACCATCATGCTGCTCGGGCACTGGCTCGAGATGCGCTCGATCGCCCAGGCCCGCGGCGCGCTGACCGCGTTGGCCGAGCTTCTTCCGGACACAGCCGAGCGAGTGACCGACACCGGCACCGACAGGATCCCGTTGGGCGAGCTCGCTGTGGGCGACGTCCAACTTGTACGACCGGGAGCCCGCGTGCCTGCCGACGGGATCGTGGTCGACGGCGAGGCTGACGTCGACGAGTCGATGATCACCGGCGAATCCACGGCCGTTCCGAAGCAGCCGGGCGACAAGGTGGTCGCCGGAACCGTGGCCGCCGGTGGCAGCTTGCGCGTTCGCGTGTCCGCGGTCGGGGAGGAGACTGCGCTGTCGGGGATCATGCGCCTGGTCGAGGCAGCCCAGGCATCGGCATCCCGCGCCCAGGCGTTGGCCGATCGCGCCGCCGCCGTCTTGTTCTACGTCGCCATCGTTGCCGGCGCGATCACCGTCGCGTTCTGGTGGCTGCAGGGCGATCGCGAGGGAGCACTCGTTCGGACGGCGACCGTGCTCGTGATCGCCTGCCCCCACGCTCTCGGCCTGGCGATCCCGCTGGTGATCGCGATCTCGACTTCCATAGGCGCCCGCAATGGGCTGCTCGTCAAGAACCGGATTGCGCTCGAGCGGGCACGCGAGCTCGACGTGGTGATCTTCGACAAGACGGGCACCTTGACGGTTGGGCGACCCGTGGTGGCAGCCGTTGCCGCGACTGGAGGTGACGAGGCTGCTGTCCTGCGCCTCGCCGCCGGAGTGGAGGCGGATTCCGAGCATCCCCTTGCCCGGGCAATCGTCGAGGAGGCGAAAAGACGCGGGATCGACTTCCCACAGGCGAAGGACTTCGAAAGCCTTGCCGGTCGGGGCGCTCGGGCGGCCGTCGACGGCCGGACCGTCGCGGTTGGCGGGCCACGCCTGCTGGCGGAACTCGGTCTTGAGCCATTCGCGGAGTCCGAGTCGTGGGCCCGAGAGGGAAGGACCGTGCTGCACGTTGTCGCCGACGACCGGGTTGTCGGAGCCCTTGCCCTCGAGGACGAGATCCGACCGGAATCGCGCGAGGCCGTCGACGATCTCCACGCCCTCGGGCTCAAGGTGGCGATGATTACGGGGGACAGCCAGGCTGTGGCCGACTCGGTCGCCCGACGCATCGGGATCGACGAGGTTGCTGCGCAGGTCCTTCCGGCCGACAAAGCCGCGGCGGTTCAGCGATTCCAACTGGGCGGCCGCAAAGTGGCGATGGTGGGCGACGGCGTCAATGACGCGCCGGCCCTGGCCACGGCGGACGTCGGGATCGCGATCGGAGCCGGCACAGATGTGGCGGTCGAGTCAGCGGGCATCGTATTGGTTCGAAGCGACCCGCGCGATGTCGTCGGCGCGATCGAGCTGTCCCGCGCGAGCTATCGCAAGATGGTTCAGAACCTGGTGTGGGCCACCGGGTACAACCTGGTCGCGATCCCTGTCGCTGCCGGTGTCCTCGTACCGTGGGGCATCGATCTGCCGATGGCAGTTGGCGCGATCGCCATGAGCGCGTCGACAATCATCGTCGCGGCCAATGCACAGCTACTCCGCGGCGTCCGCCTGCGTCGCTAGCTGACCCGCGGCACATCCGGCTCGCGCACATAGGCCGCCTCGGCCATCGCCGCAATTCCGCGATGACCGCTGGTCACATCAATGGGACGTACGCAGGATCAAGGTAGCGATCGGGATCGTCGTCGAACTCGAGCTTGCAGCCTCGACCGCAGAAGTAGTAGTCGTGCTCGCCGTACATGCCGCTTAGTCCGGTCGCGTTTGCGGCGACGGGATCCACTGACATGCCGCAAACGGGGTCGAGCTCGGTCGTGTGGTGCTCGTGCGAGTCCTGAGGGTGCGCTTGGCCCAGTTCATTACCGTGGTGGTGGTCTTCCGACGCGTCAGCGTGAACGCTCGGCCCGACCAACCACGTTGCCCCGACGGTCTCGCCCCAAGGGGCCTCGAAGGACGCCGTGGCGACGCGGTAGCCCACCTTGTCGCCGAGTGTCGTGCTCCCTGGCGGCCCAACCACGAACTCGTTGCCACAGCAGCATCCGTCGTGAACGGGCGCTCCTGCGCGCTCGTAGACCACGCTCGGCCGGCAACCGCAGGGACATTCGTAACCGGCGCGAACGGACTCGGCCGAGGACTCGAAGATGTGTAGCTGCACCATCGTCTCCTAATCTTTCCAGATACTCCCTAGGAGTATATGCGAACGGCCCGACGGCGTCGACAGGATCCGAGGGTAGATCAGGTCAGCCCGATGCGTCGCGCCTCGGACCGCAATCGATCGCGGTGGTCGGGATGGGCGAGCCCGATGAGCGCGGAGGCACGCTCGCGCAGGCTTCGGCCGAACAGCTCGGCGACGCCGTGCTCGGTGACCACCGTCCGGACATGGGCACGCGTCGTCACGACCCCGGCGCCTGGCGCCAGCACTGGCACGATCCTCGAGATCGTCCCGGCCGCAGCTGTCGATGGGAGGGCGATGATGGCGCGGCCCTCCCGCGCCAGGGCCGCGCCACGGATGAAGTCCATCTGGCCGCCGACACCGCTGTAGATCCTCGATCCGATCGAGTCGGCCACGACCTGCCCGGTCAGGTCGACCTCGATGGCGGAGTTCACTGCTGTCATCGTGCTGAACGACCGGATGACGTGGGTGTCGTTGGTGTAGTCGACCGAGCGCATCTCGACCATCGGGTTGTTGTCCACGAATTCGTACAGGCGACGGGTGCCCATCAGGAAGGCGGTGACGATCTTGCCGCGGTTGCGCTCCTTGCGAGCGCCGGTCACCACGCCGGCCTCGACCAGGTCGACGACGGCGTCGGTGAACATCTCGGTGTGGACACCGAGGTCCCGGTGATCGAGCAGCGCCAGGGCCGTCGCAGCCGGGATGGCGCCGATCCCGAGCTGGATCGTGGCGCCGTTCGGGATGAGCTCCGCGGCATACATGCCGATCCGTCGCTCGACGTCACCGATCACCCCAATGGCGTGCTCATATGGTGCGACGTCGACCTCGACCGCCAGGTCTATGTCGTTCACATGGATGAAGCTGTCGCCAAGGGTCCGCGGCATCGCACGGTTGAGCTGCACGATCACCGTGCCGGCCGCGTGAATGGCGGCGTGCATAGCCTCGACCGACACCCCGAGCGAGCAGAATCCATGCGCGTCGGGCGTTGTCGCGTTGACGAGGACGGTGTCAAGCGGCAGCGTGCCGCTTTCGAACAGCTGTGGAACGTCCGATAGAAAGACCGGCACGTAGTCAGCCCGGCCTTCGTTGATCGCGGCCCTCGCATTGGGCCCGACGAACAGCGCCCGGTGCCGAAAGTGGGGCGCCATCTCCGGCGCCAGGTGCGGAGCGGGACCCTCCGTGTGGAGGTGGACCATCCCGACGTCGCGCAACTCATGCGCCCGCGCCACGAGGGCATCGAGCAGTACGGACGGCGCAGCCGCGGCGCAGTGGACGTAGACCTGTTGACCGCTCCGGATGCCGCCGACAGCCTCGGCGATAGAAACGATGCGCATCGGCTGGGCCGGCCGTGAGTCGGTTAGGCGACCGCTCCGCGGGGCGGGCGTCGATCGTCTCCGTCCACGAGGCGATCCGGGCGGTGGGTCATCGCGACGTACGCTCGCTCGAACCCGAGTCGGGCGTGGTCGGGACCCGAAACGACGACTCGGTCGCGATCGATGATCTCGTGGATTGCCCGGGCCTCGAATGTCGGCTCGCTCTCGGCCGGAAATCGGTCGACGTGCTCCACGGTGTCCTGGTCGTCAAGTCCGTGCTCGACGATGACCGCCTGGTCGTGGTCGATCCAGACAGCTGCCTCACGCAAGCCTTCATGGTCCCGGCTTCGTGGTCGTAGTTCGGTCATCAATCCAACCTCCGTTCGAACTGAGGATCGTCGCAAGCAGGCAACGCTGGCAGAGTCCAATGGCCGATTGTGACGGGCCGATCGGCCCCGTCGGGTCCGAAACCGCGATCGCAGGAATCTAGGTGCCGCTGTCGGTCCCGGAGCCCGTGCCACGCATGCGGGCCATGTAGGCGGCAGCCTGGGCGCGCCGCTCAAGGTTCAGCTTGGCAAGGATCGAGCTGACGTAGTTCTTGACGGTCTTGTCGGAGAGGAACACGTCGGCCGCGATCTCCTTGTTCGTCTTGCCCTCGGCGACGAGGAGCAGGATCTTCTGTTCCTGAGAGGTCAGCTGGGCAAGCTCATCAGGCTGATCGGCGGTCGCGATCCGCCTGATCCGCTCGAGGACGCGACCCGTTACCTGCGGGTCGAGCAAGGATTCGCCCCGCCCAACGGCCTCGAGAGCAGTCACGAGGTCGCGGGCGCGGACCTGTTTGAGGAGGTAGCCGCTCGCCCCCGCGATGATCGCCGAGAGCACCGCGTCCTCGTCCGGATAACTGGTCAGCATGACCACGCGGGTGTCGGGCAGCACGGCCCGGATCTCCCTGCACGCCTCGATTCCCGAGCCGTCGGGCAGCCGAACATCCATGACGACCAGGTCGGGCCGGAATTTCAGAGCGGCAGCGACTGCCTCGGCGACTGTTCCGGCCTCGCCGACCACGTGGAACTCGTCTCGGCGACCCAGCAGCGCGGCAAGTCCCTGGCGGACAACCTCGTGGTCGTCGACGAGCAGTATGGTCAGCCGACGGCGCGGCGTGCCCGCAACATCAGACACCTGGACGCCTCACTTGGCTGGAGATGGGATCCGGACGATCACCCGGGTGCCTGCTCCGGCGCCGCTGTCGATGATCAGCGTGCCGCCGATCTCGGCAGCGCGTTCGCGAGTATTGGCCAGTCCCTGATGGCCGAGCTTGACCGCGGCGGCCGGATCGAACCCGATCCCGTTGTCCTCGATCGTCAGCTCGAGCATCTCGCCGCCGCCTGCAGTCGTCAGCTCCAGGCTGGCGCGACTTGCGTGAGAGTGCCTTGCGATGTTGCTGAGCGATTCCGCGACGACCGCCAGGAGGTGACTGGTCACCTCAGGTGACGGCTCAGGGACGGCGTCGGAGAGCCGCAGCTCCAGGTCCACGATCATGTTGTGGCGGTACTCCTCAGCGAGCGCCGCCAGCCCGACGACGAGCGAGGCCCCGACCAGCAGCTCGGGCCGCAGGCCGAAGATGAAGTTGCGGATGTCGTTGATCGAGAGATGGATCGCGTCGATCGCACGCTCCACGCGTGCCGCGGCCTCGGCTCGATCGTCAACCATCAGCTCGGGCACGTCTTCGAGCGACAGACCTACTGCGTACATGTTCTGGATGATCCCGTCGTGCAGGTCCTTCGAGATCCGTTCCCGTTCGTCGACGACGGCCAGTCGTTGTAACTGCTCGTTGAGGCGTGCGTTCTCTATCGCGATCCCGGCGTGGAGCGCGAAGGTCTCGACCAGTGACCCATCCTCCTCGCTGAATTCGTCCGCGCCGATCTTATTGGTTAGATAGAGCCGGCCGAGCGAGATGCCCTTGATGGTGATCGGCACGCCCAGGAAACTCGTCATCGGCGGATGGTTCGGCGGGAACCCATAGCGACGACCGTCGACATTCAGGTCGGCGATCCGGAACGAGCGGTTCTCGTGAATGATCAGGCCCAGCAGGCCGTGCCCTTCCGGCAGCGGCCCGATGCTCCGTCGCGTTTCGTCGTCGATCCCGCTCGTGATGAATCGCTTGATCCGGCCGTTGGCATCGACGATCCCGAGAGCGGCGTATTGGGCACCGACCAGCGGACGGACCCCATCGACGATGACCTGGAGAGCATCGTCGACCGATGTCAATCCGGCGATGCCTCGGACTGCGGCATCGAGGGCGGCGTGAACCTCGTTCAGGCCGCGCGGGACTACGAGGTTCGCGTCGAGCATCCGAGACGAGGATAGAGCCAGGCTCACCTGTTGCCATCGGGGCCGCACGGCCCGCGCCAAGGGGCCACAGGTCACTGGTCGCAGCGCAGGCCTGACGCCATCATCCCAATATGGAAGCAGCCGCGGCACGGAGATCTCGGACGCCCATGTCCGCCCCGTCGCGACTGCCTGGTCGTTCAGCCGATGGGCACGGGTCCGAGGGTCCGCCCGCCGCAATTCGTCGCCTGCTGCTGGCCACGGACCTCTCTGCGGCGTCCGCGCGGGCCACCGTTGAGGCGATCCGACTGGCCGCAGACGCCGGTGCGCAGCTCCTCGTGTTCAGCGTGATCGATCCCGGGCGGCTTCGTCTCCCCGGGGGCAGGTTTCTCCGCCGCGTCGACCAGGAGCGGGCACGGATCGAGGCCGGGGTCCAAGAAGTCGTTCGACGAGCCAGAGCTGCGGGCGTTCACGCGACGTTCCTCGTTTGGGAAGGCGAAGCGGCCGAGTCGATCCTTGCCGCGTCGGACGCTGAGGACGCGGACCTTATCGTTCTCGGGTCTCACGGGCGCAGCGCGCTGGGTCGGATCCTCCTCGGCAGTACATCGTCACGTGTCTCCGAGAGAGCCAAGTGTCGGGTCCATGTCGTCGCGGGTTAGTTCTGCACCGTGGGCTGCCCGCAGGAGCGTTGACGCCGGAGCGCGCCGAAGTGACTGCCGTATTGGCGGCCAATCAGGGTCTGTACAACGGCTTCCTCGCCGCCGGACCCGCGGTCGGTCTCGTCGCGCCCCAGCCGACCGCGTTTCATTTCAAGCTTTTCTTCCTGGTCTGTGTGGTCGTCGCCGGTCTCTTCGGCGCGGTCACCGTTTCGAAGCGGATCCTGCTGACCAGGCACTTCCGGCGGCGCTCGCGTTGGGGGCGGTGCTGCTGGCAGGCAGCTGTAACCTCCCGACGACACGGTCCAGCTGCCGAATCGAACCTTCAATCCCCTGATCCAGAGTCAGCGCCGCCTATGCGCTGTGGCTCCCCGAGTGGCGATCCGAGCGTAAAGCGTCCAGTCAGGGCCATGAACGAAGCGAGCCCATAGGACGCGCGGCGACCCCGATGGCGGAAGGCCTTGGCGCGACCTTGCCCT
>CAZXLP010000066.1:0-7060 GCA_964642085.1 uncultured Anaerolineaceae bacterium | reverse complement strand
GAAGTTGACCATCTTGGCCATCGATCGCTCGTCGGCGGTCACATCGACCGGATCTTTCTTGAGCACCCTGGCCGCCGTCTCCCGGTGGATGTCGGCGTGGCGTTCGAACGCCTCTTTCAGGTGCACGTCGCCCGAGACATGGGCCAGGATGCGCAGCTCGATCTGGCTGTAGTCGGCTGCCAGGAGCACAACGTCGGGCCCGCCGGCGACGAATGTGTGGCGGATCCTTCGGCCCAGCTCGGAGCGGATCGGGATGTTCTGCAGGTTCGGGTCGGTCGACGACAGCCGGCCGGTCGACGCAACAGCCTGGTGGAAGGTCGTGTGCAACCGGCCCGTGTTGGCGTCCAACAACAGGGGCAGCGCCTCGACGTATGTGCTGCGCAGCTTTGAGTACAGCCGCCAGTCGAGGATCTTCTCTATCGCCGGGTGCGCCGGGCGCAGGTCCTCCAGGACCGCGGCGTCGGTCGAAAAGCCTGTCTTGGTACGTCTCCCGCGGGGCAGGTTGAGCTCGTAGAACAGGACCTGCTCGAGCTGCTTCGGGCTGCCGATCGTGAACTGGTGGCCGACCGCCTCGAAGATCTCCTCCTCCAGCCGCGCGATCTCCCTGCTGAAGACGGTCGACAGGTCGCCGAGGGCCTCGCGATCGATCGCCACACCGACCGACTCCATCGCAGCGAGCACCGGGATGAGTGGCAGCTCGATCTCCGTCAGGAGCTTGTTCAGCGGTTCGTCTTTGGCCAGGTCTGCATCGATGGATTCGCGCGCTGCCGCGACGGCGACCGCCTGGAGCGCCGCGTGGTCCGCGCCGCCGAGGACCCCATCCGGCGGCAACTCGATCTCGAGCCGCTCGGAGGAGATGGTGGCAAGGGTCTGGCTGCGCAGTGCCGCGTTGAGGATGTAGGCCGCGATCTGCGTGTCCTGAGCGACAGGCGGCAGGTCGCGTGCCTCCGCGAGAACGTTGCCTGCGGCGCGTGGATCGCGACGCGCGAGCTCCCAGACCAGGAATTGCTTCAACTCGTGGCCCACTAGTGGCCGGCCGGCGGCCAGCAGCAAGGACGCAAATTCGACGGCCTTGTCCGCGCCGGCCGTCACGACCCGGCCCGCGTCGTCCACGACCGCCAGCCCGAGCAGATCGCCGCGCCGCGGCCGATGGTCGGTCAGTGCGACTCCAACGGTGAGATCGGGCTGCGCTGCCAGCCAGCCCTCGACGTCGCCGGCCGACTCGAACGCTTCGGCCAGCGAGGGGTCGCGCAGAACAGCGACAAGCCGATCGCGAGGACGCGCGTCTCTGGTGGGTGCCTCAGTCACCGCCACTGCCGTCGTCACCTGACCCAGGCTCTCGACCGCCGCGGCCGGAGCTGAGGACGACGCAATCGCGGAGACTGCGCCGGGCGCGTGGCCGTTGCCTGTTCCACCGGTTGCACCGAAATCGAGACTCAACTGCATGCCCGGTGACCCGCCGCCGCCCGCCGCCGCCCGCTCGGCCGCGGATGGGCGCCCGGCAACGACAGCGGCAGGGATCGGCGCCAGTCGGTCAGCTTCGCGCAGCAGCTCACCTGGCGCTCGCGCGTCTTCACCGGTCATCCCCGGGAGCCGCTCGACCAGCGAGCGGAACTCGAATTCACGGAATAGCCGTAGGACCTCCTGGCGGTCATAGTCGCCCAGCCGGGCCTTCTCGATGTCGAGCTCCACCGGTAGGTCCGATCGAACCGTGACGAGGTCGCGCCAGCGAAAGACTTCGTCGCGGTGTTCGATAAGCTTGGCGCGCAGCTTCTCTGGTTGGACCGAGTCGATGTTGGCGTAGATGCCGTCCACCGAGTCGTAGTCGATGACCAGCTTGGCAGCGGTTTTCTCGCCGACTCCCGGGATGCCTGGGATGTTGTCGGTCGTGTCCCCTTTGAGCGCCTTGAAGTCGATCATCTGTCCCGGCCGCAGTCCGTAGCGCTCGAGGACCCGCGCCGGGTCGTAGTAGACCGTCTGCTGCACGCCACCACGCGTACTCATCAGCGTCGTCTTGTCGCTGACCAGTTGGAGCAGGTCCAGGTCGCCCGAGACGATCGTCGTCTCGATGTCCTGCGCCTCGGCCTGGCGGACCAGCGCGGCGATGAGGTCGTCCGCCTCATAGCCCTGGAGCTGGTAGATCGGGATGCCGAACGCCTCGATGATCTGGCGCACGATCGGAAACTGGTCGCGCAGGTCGTCCGGCATCTCGCGTCGCGTGGCCTTGTACTCGGTGTACTGCTCGTGGCGGAAAGTCGGTCCGGCCAGGTCGAAGGCGGCGATGACGTAGTCGGGCTTAACGTCCTGGAAGCCGCGCAGGACGATGCTCCAGAAGCCGAAAACGGCGTTGACGAGCGTGCCCTTGCTGGTCGTCAGCGGGGTGTTGATCAGCGCGAAATAGGCGCGATAGATAAGGCTGTTGGAGTCGAAGAGCATGAGCCGCGGCACTCAGGCGAGTGTACCGGCCGCGGCCTCTGTGAACCCTCCCGAGAAGGGCCTAGAGCGTCAGCGCAGGAGCGGGTCGGCGAAGTAGCGGCGCGCGATCCAGGCGAGGGCGAGTAGCGCGAAGCTGAGCGCGGCGATCATGAGGCCGGCGTAGACCAACAGGTCGCGTGCCGGATCGGCCGTCATCGTCACACGAAGCTCCTCGCGTTCAGCACCATCCGCGGAAGGTGAGGGTTCAACGTAGGCAGAACTGAGCTGGTCGGTGATGGGATCCGGGGAGGCGTTGTCGAACTCTGCGGCGCGATCGCTTCCGAGTGCGGGAGGGCCAGTCTCAGGGGCCACCTGCGGCGCCTGCCCAGCGACCGGGCTCGGAACGGCCGGGTCGCGTGGCGCACCGGCCTGAGTGGGCGTGTCCGTCAGCCGCTCGGAAGCGAGATACGTACCGGGCATGCCTGCGCCGACGACGGCCATGACGAGGCCGATCGACAGAGCGACTCCTGCGACGGGTCGCAGCGCACCCCAACCGGGCATTGCCAGCGTACGGAGCCAACGCGAGAGGCCCGAGCCGCGCAGGCGGTCGGCCTGCTCGGCGGTGATCGTGAAGCTTCGCGTTCTGGGCGCCACTGGAAGTCGCGGCATCGCTGTGGCGACGGTCCGAACGTCTGCGGCCAGCGCTGCACACTCGGAGCAGGACTCGACCAGCTTGAGCGCCTCGTCGCGCTCTGTGGGGTAGGCGTCGTCCATGGCGAAACGCGTCACGAGCAATCGGTCGTGACGGCGGTGTTCGGAGCGCGTGAGAGATCTGCCGTTGTGCACGTTCACTTGACGCCGCTACTCACGCAACAGTTCCATATCCGGGGCCAGGATGTCACGCAGAGCGAGCCGGCCGCGGTGGATGCGGGACTTGACCGTGCCCAGCGAGACGCCGGTCATGTCGGCGATCTCCTGGTAATCGAAGCCTTCGACGTCGAAGAGCAGGATCGCGCGGCGCTGATCGTCGGTGATCTGGGCCATGGCCGTGGCAAGCATTTGCGAGGACTGTCGACGCATCACCTGTCGTTCGGGAGATGACTCCTCATCGGCCGGCGGCTGCCATGAGTCGTCCTCCCACTCAGGAAACGGGTCGGCGGGCCGCCGCTTGCGATAGCGCAGGACATCGGTGGCCGCGTTCAGGGCGATGCGGGTCAGCCAGCTACGGAACGAGTCGCCCCGAAACCGGTTGAGGTTCCGATAGCACGAGAAGAAGGCTTCCTGGACGGCATCGGCCGCGGAATCGCGGTCGTTGACGACCCGCACGACGAGCGCGAAAAGGTAGTCCTGGTAGATCACCACCAGCTCGTTGAACGCCTCGAGGTTGCCGCCAAGAGCCTGTTCGACGAGCGCACGATCGCGCGCGTGCTGGAGCTCGTAGTTGGGGCGCTGCACGGTGTCGGCAGCGGCCGCGGCAGCGTCACGTTCGGACGGCAAGGGCGCGTCCACGATCTTGTCCACCGCTCAGCAGATCCCCTTCAGCCTGGGTCCCCAGCGCCCGCGCTCGCTTGACGCCGGCCGAACGTAAGTATCGACGCTCGTGGGCTGGGAGACGTGATGGCGCGAGCGGCCTCAGCGTTTGGGGCCGATGAAGGTCTCGAGGATCTCCACGCTTCGCCGACGAGCCACCGAGATGACGAATCGATTGTTGGGCCGACTCTCAACGCCGATCAGGTCGCATGCCGTCCCAAAGATGGCTCGGATTTCATCCGAGTGGTTGGTGAAGAAATACCGTGGGTATTCGTACGTGCGGCCGCGAATTCGGATTCGATTGATCGTCCGACATCCATCAGAGTGGATCAGCCCCTTCACCAACTCCTGTGGATAACGCTCGACGAGCAGCCACTGCCAGTCTTCGAGGACGATTGGCCGGTCGTGCTTGGGCCCGGGCCCATGCTGCGGGAATAGACACAGCCAATGTTTCCAACTCGAGTAGATCTCTACGCACCCTGTCTTCGGCGATTCACCCGGACTCCGACCGGTGACCTCCAAGATGGCCGACTTGCAGGCGGCGATAAGGCCGACGTACCGGCTGTCCTGAAAAATCCGCAGTCGCCACACGCCTCTGTGATACGGCGACAGCATGCCATCGCCGAGATAAAGGCCAAGCAGATAGACGTAATCGCGGCCGAGGCCGCGATCATCAACGCAACTGTTCGGATCGCGCGGTTGCGCGCGACAGTCTGGCCAGCGGGTCGCTTCTAGTGGTGCGGCGGGTGGGAGTCGAACCCACACGTCCTTACGGACAGCAGATTTTGAGGCTGCACTGTCTTCCATTCCAGCACCGCCGCGCCTTACGAACTTTATCGGAAGAGCCGGTGTCCATTATAGAACACGTGTTCACTATTAGTCTGCAATCACATTGCCAGGGAAGGCTCTGTGGCGGCGCTTTTCACATTCCGAGATTGCGACTAAGTTCATCCTTGCTTCGGACCGGGCTCGAACAAGGAGAATGAGCGTGACTTTGGCGAACATTCTTTGGACGGTCCTGGTCGTCCTCGTGGTCCTGTGGCTCATCGGGCAGATCCGCAATATCGGCGGTGGCCTGATCCACCTGCTGCTCGTCGTCGCCGTGATCATCCTGGTCTACAACCTGCTCGTAGGCCGTCGCACCATCTGACACTTCGCGGAACCAGGCGACTTCGTCCGACATGGAGGCTCCTGTACGCTTCGGGCGCCACCAACTCTGTGTCTGACGGAGGTCCCAAGTGTTCCAGCTGGCGCAGTTCGAGCTCGCGCGGCTCGAACACAGTCACGGCGGCAACGAGTACCACGACATGTACGAGGTATCGGAGCCACACAGCCCGGCCGAGAGCGACCCGGAAAGGGACTGGGCTCGCGGCCGCATCTATCGCTGCTCGGCCTGCGAAGACGAGATCCGCGTATCACTGCCGGACCCGTCCCCGATCGAGGGCGCGCTCACGCCGCCTCCGCCGTGACGGCTTAGTCGCCTAGCCTGAGGTCCACCATTCGCTGGCCGACGAGCCGGCCGATGAGTGCCACCAGCTCGGCGTCGTAGGCCACGCGCAGGCGAAGCTCCATGCGCTGGCTGCGGCCGGCGCCGGCCGGGACATGAAGCACGACCGGCGTGTCGCCGGGATGCTCATGAATTACCTGGCGAAGGCTGCGCATCGCGCCGAGCAGCTCGTCCTGGGCGCCAGACAGCAGCCGAATATGAAGAGACTGGCCGGCGCCGGCCTGCAACGGCAAGGTTGGGGCGCGTTCGCGGATCAACAACTCCCTCACGGCTTCGTCGGGTAGGGCAGGCTCCTCCGAATCCGTGGGCGCCACCAGGGCCGCGACGGGTGACGGGGCGCCGCCGAGGTAGACGTCCACTGATCCGTCGACCAGACCGCCCCGCAGCGGCGAGACGCGCGGCACGCTTCGGATCAGCCGCGGACCCACAGGGCGCGCGCCGGGACCAACCGCCACGAGGGCATCGTCCGTGGACGCGATGGGCACCTCACCTGGGCGAGGTAATGCCGACCCATTGCCCTGGGTGCCGTGGCCGTTCTGGTAGTCATTTCTCGGTTGGCCGCTCCGTCGCCCCCTGTCGCCCCGGGCAACCTCACGAGCAAAGCCCTGCGGCCCGAGGGCTGTCGCCTGCTCCCAGGTCCACACGGAGTCGGCGAGGAGCACAGTTTCCTCGCCCTTGTGGTCGACCCGGCCGGCCACGAGCAATATCGCGTCCTCGGCCCACGTCGGCTCGGTCTGCTCGAAGACCTTCGGGAACACGATCACCTCGATCGTTCCCTGGAGGTCCTCGAGCGTCGCTACGCCCATGGTGGCGCGCGCCTTGGTGATCACCCGGCGGACCTCGGTGACGACCCCGCCGATAACCACCCGCTGCTGATCCAGCTCCTCGCCCATCTCGCCGCTGTAGGCGTTGACGAACTCGCCGATTGTCCCGGCGAGCTCACCGAGCGGGTGATCGGACAGGTACAGCCCGAGGAGCTCCTTCTCCCAGCGCAGGCGTTCCCGCGGCGCCGCCTCGGTGACGTTGTCGGGAAGCGGCCTCTCCAGCGGCGCCGCGTCGGCGCTCGAGTCAAAGAGCGAAACCTGCCCGGTCAACCGATCGCGCTGCGCGGCCTGCCCGGCGGACAGCGCGTCGTCGAGCGCCATGAGCAGCTGTGCGGGGTGACCCAGGGCATTGAGTGCGCCGACGCGGATGAGCGACTCGAGCACGCGCCGATTGACGAGACGCAGGTCGATCCGCGCACAGAAGTCGGCCAGCGAGCGGAACTCGCCTGCTTCGGTTCGTTGTCCGACAATCGACTCGATCGCTCCATGGCCGACGTTTTTGATCGCCAGCAGGCCGAAGCGGATCGCATCTGTTTCGACGGTGAAGTCGAGGCCGCTCCGATGAACGTCCGGCGGCAGCACCTCTATTCCCAGCCGGCGGCATTCGGAGATCGCGGCCGCGACCTTGTCGGTCGAGTCGCGCATCGCCGAGAGGACGCTGGTCATGTACTCGACCGTGTAGTTCGCCTTCATGTACGCCGTCTGGTAGGCGATCAGCCCGTAGCACGTGGCGTGGGCCTTGTTGAACCCGTAGCGCTCGAACGGCTCGAACGCCTTGAAGACC
>CAZXLP010000065.1:0-7170 GCA_964642085.1 uncultured Anaerolineaceae bacterium | reverse complement strand
CAACCGGCTCGTGAAGCTCGAGATGGAGGGCGCGCTCGGCTAGCCGACAATGACCGACGCGCTAAAGCTTCCGTTCGCGGGCGAGGACATCGTCCGCCGACTCTCAACCGACCTCGAGGAGCCGAAATGGCTCCTCGAAGACCGTTTGGCGGCCTTCAGGACGTACCTCGATCTGCCGATCGAGACGAACAACCTCTTCACTCTCTACGTTGACCTGCGCCAGGCCCGCTTCGCCGAGATCGAGCCGTACACGCAGATAGGAGAGGCCAACCAGGTTGCCGACACGGTTCCCGAGGGCGCCGCGGCGCTCATCGAGGTGGCCGAGGACAAGGTCGTTGCCCGCGGTCTTTCGGCCGAGGCGCGCGTCGCGGGCGTCGTCATCGACACGTTCGCCGACGTTCTCAAGGACCGGCCGAAGCTGCTGCGTGAAGTGCTTGGCGGTGGCTCGACCCTCCCGGCGAACGACAAGTTCGCCCAGTTCGCACGCAGCCATGCCGCACTCGGTCTTTTCATCCACGTCCCGCGCAACGTCGCGCTCACCAAGCCGATCGTCGTCCGCTGGGCTGCCGGCCACCCCGGCCGGGGCTTGGTTGCGCGCACGCTCATCGACGTCGGCGAGAACGCCAGCATCAGCGTGGTGGAGGAGCAACTGAGCTCGGACCCTTCGCCCGACTCAGGGTCGGATGCCCAGAGCCTGTGGTGGGGGACCACCGAGGTTCGTATGGCGCAGGGCGCCACCGTCAACTTCGCCGGCCAGCAGGACTTCGGCCCGAGCACGATCGCGATCGTCAACCGTCACGCCACGCTGGGACGCGACGCGCAGCTCAACTGGGCGCTCGCCAGCGTCGGCGCGCAGATCCACAAGAGCCGGATCGACAACTTTCTCGTCGGCCGCGGATCGGGCGTCAAGCAGGTCGAGATCGGTTTCGGCGATGGCAGGCAGCTGTTCGACGCCACCAGCTATACCCGCCACATCGGGCCAGATACCACCGGCGACCTGCTGTCCAAGGGTGTCTTCCTCGACCGTGCGCGGGGCTACTACAAGGGCATGATCACGATCGAGAAGACGGCTACCGGTACAGATAGCTTCCTCGGCGAGTTCGCGATGCTCATGTCAAAACAGGCGCGCTCGGTCACGATCCCAAGCCTCGAAATCGACCAGCCCAACGTCCGCCGAGCCAGCCACGCCAGCTCGGTCGGTCCGGTCGACGAGACGCAGGTCTTCTACCTGATGAGCCGCGGTCTGCCACGCGAGATCGCGCGCAAGTTCATCGTGCTCGGCTTCCTCGAGCCTGTGGTCGCGCGCATCCCGCTCGGGGACGCCCAGGATCGGCTGCGCCGCCTGCTCGAAGAGAAGTGGCCCGAGTCAACCGAAACCGAGGCGGCGGCCTGACGAGCCCGATGCGCCGCGTTGCGGTTGCTCGCGCCGACGAGCTCGAGCCCGGGACGATGAAAATGGTCCAGGTCGATGGCACAGACATCCTGCTGGTGCACGACTCCGCAGGCGGTTGGCACGCTACCCAGGGCATCTGCACGCACGAATACTTCGAGTTGGACAAGGGTTTCCTGACCGACGGCACGCTGACCTGCGCGCTGCACCTGTCCCGGTTCGACCTCGAGACGGGCGAAGCGCTCGACCCGCCAGCCGAACTACCCCTGGCGTTCTACCCGGTGATCGTGGAGAACGGCCAGATCTATCTCGAGCTACCCGAGGGCCCCATCCAGATCAACGAGTAGCGCAACCAGCAGGGCCCGAAGGGCCGCTGCGGAGGCAGAAGATCGGGGCGATTCCTAGCAGCTCGCTTCGTCCACTGGACCGGACGGACTCGGCGGAATAGGCGCGTCCCAGCGGCACTCGTTGCTGAAGCGCGGCCGCGGGCGGGTTCCAGGGTTGGCGAAAGGCGGGGGCTGGGGCTCCGGGATGCTGGCCTGGTGACGCGGGCGTGGGCGGATATCGACGCTCACGAGACCACCACCGGGACCGCTCTGCGCATGGACGACGATCTGATAGCCGCGGGAGACCGGCGCCGGGACGTTACTCGATGTCGGCCGCTGGGGAACTGATGCGTCGAGGATGACGTACTCGCGGCCACCGCCTGCCGAAAGGGAGTCGAGCCGCAGCTCCCAGCTGTCGATTTCGCTCCACGCATCGTGCGAGACGGTCGTCCAAACCTGCACAAGCTGGAGCGTTCCTTCAGTCCCCGGCACAGGCACAGGCACATATAAGGCGCCGCGCAAGTGGCCGGCCTCG
Source organism: uncultured Anaerolineaceae bacterium (assembly GCA_964642085.1). Lineage (GTDB taxonomy): Bacteria > Chloroflexota > Limnocylindria > Limnocylindrales > CSP1-4 > JALYGJ01. Next base: position 4,919 of record CAZXLP010000065.1, on the reverse strand, counting down.
TCCTCCTGGAGCAACGTCATGAACTGACGGCTGCCAAATGTTGCGACGACGCTGAGCCCATGGGCGGACGCTACGGCGACTGGCGCGCTCAGCCCGTTCCCGAGCGTCATTTCGATCGACAGCAGGCCGAAGAGAAGATCGTTCTCTGCATAGACGGTCAGGTGGTAGCCACTGCGCACTGCCGCAGATACGTTGCGTAGGTTGGGCCGCGCCGCCACATAGGCGTCGATGACGATGCCCGGCTCGCCGCGGACGGAGGCGAGCGGGCCAAGCGACAAGGCCCAATCGCTGACCGCGATTGTGTTCTCGGCGACGTCGTTCACCCGCAGTTGAGCAATCTCCAGCGTTCCTTCCGTCGCCTCGGGCGGGAAGGGAACACGCAGCGTGGCGAACATATAGCCGGGCCGGACCTCTTCGAGGACCGCCAGGTGGGAGTGCCGGCCGATCGTGGCGCTGACGCTGTACGTTTCCTGAACGGCCCTCGGCGGCGGAGAGGAGTCTCCGGTCGCTACTGGCGCAGCGCTCGGCTCCGACCTGGGCGCGGCGCCCGCCAGCGGAGGTGACTCGGCAGCCACGGGCGGACTGGGTGGCCGACCAGATAGACCCACCCCGACAACGGCCACGAGCACGCCGACGACAACCAGTGCCCCGACACGGGCAGACCGTCCGCCGCCCACGCGCGCCACCGCCAACGCAGATCGACGTTCGGCGTCGCGACCATCGCTCAACGGGGCAGCTCCATCCCCATGCCGTGCTCATGGGCGCGGCGGGCGATCGCGTCGGCAAAGACGACGTCGGCCAGCCCCACCCCGAGATGGTTAACGAGTACGGGCCGCTCGTCGTCTTCGTGCGGGCCGCCAGGAGCGGTGGCGTCCAGCAGTTCGCCGATGGTGGCGGTCGGATCCGGATAGCCGTCGAAATAGCCGCCCTGCCTGTAGGCCAGGAACTGCTCGCGATCGTCGACCACGAACAGCCGAGCGGCGCGCGCGAGCTCTGCAGACGCGTACGTGGCGAAGTCGATAGATACGACAAGAGCCCCGGGCGCGACCCAGCTGGGCGTCATCACCTGGGTGGACGCACCGAGCGTGGCGGCAGTGATCACGACCTGGGCCGAGCCCACGGCGCCCTCCGGATTGCCGGCAACGGAGGCCGGGTGCCCATGCTCGTTCGCCTCGGCCGCGACCGCCTCGGCTCGGTCAGCGTGACGGTCGTAGACCACCAGCTCGGCATCGGGCAGCAGTGCGCTGACGACCTCGGCGTGGCTGCGGGCCTGCACTCCGGCGCCCAGGATGGCTACCCGCTCGACATCGGCCGGGGCCAGAAGGCGGATCGCGACGCCGCTCACCGCCGCCGTCCTGACGGCCGTGATTCGGGCCGCGTCCATCACCCACGTCGGCATCCCGGTGTCCGGATTGTTCAGCACGATCAGTCCGTTTATCGCCGGCAGGTCCCGTTCCCGGTTGCCGGGGAAGGCGGCGATCCACTTGAGCCCGACGATGTCCTCAGATCGTAACCAGGCGGGCATGGCGTGGAGCAACGCCCCGGGCCTCGGGTGCACGCCGATCTTGGCCGGCATCTCGGCTGTTGCGCGGCTCAGCGCGGTCAATGCCGTGGCGGCCAGGTCGAGCCTCGTGGCCACGTTGGGCAGGCACTCGCTGAGCTCGGCAGAGGAGAGGTAGCGGAGGGGCGGCGATGCCATGCGCCCGGGAGGCTGCATGGCTCCAGAGTAGATGGGCTTCGCTACCCTTCCAATCATGGAGCACGCCACTCTGGAACTGAACCCCGAGGAGCGCGCACGCAGCCTCGCCAACCTGAAGCTGGAGCGCGACGCCGTCGTGCTCTATGACCAGCTGGCCGAGATTGAGAAGAATCCCGTTCGTTCTGCGGCATTCCGTCGAATTGCCGGCAACGAGCGACGCCATGCCGAGATCTGGGCGAATCGGCTCGAGCAGGCTGGCGTCACCGTGCCTGCGGCGACAGGCCCGCGGATGCGCGTGCGCGCGATCATCCTGCTCGCGCGATTGTTCGGGACCCATCGCGTCGCTGATCTGGTCCAGGCGCTGGAGGGCGACGAGGAGGAGGCCTATGCGTCGCAGCTCACGCCGGAAACCGCGTCCATCGCGGCCGACGAGCGCGAGCACGCCGAGATCTGGGAGCAGCTGAGCGATCCAGGCTTCCAATCCAAGGGCCGACACGGCCGACAACCAGCGCGACAGGAGGCGTGGCACCGGAGCGGTCGATCGGGCACGTTGAGAGCCGCCATCTTCGGTGCCAACGATGGCCTGGTTAGCAACCTGTCGCTGGTGATGGGCGTCGCCGGCGCAGCAGCGGGCGCATCCGCCGGGAACCAGTTCATCGTCCTCGCCGGTATCGCCGGCCTGCTCGCCGGCGCCTTCTCGATGGCCGCGGGCGAATACATCAGCATGCAAAGCCAGCGCGAGCTGTTCGAGAACCAGATCGCCATGGAGCGCGAAGAGATGCGCGTCATGCCCGAGGTAGAGCGCGAAGAACTGACCGAGATCTACCGTGCCAAGGGCCTTCCGAGGGCGGAGGCGGAGGTGGTAGCGGATCGGCTGATGAAGGATCCCGAGAAGGCGCTCGACACGATGGTGCGCGAGGAGCTCGGGCTGGACCCGGACCAGCTCGGCTCGCCGTGGGGCGCGGCCTGGTCCTCGTTCATCGCGTTTGCCGTCGGCGCGGTCATCCCGTTGATCCCGTTCCTCCTCGGGTCAGGCCTCAATGCGCTCGTCGCGGCGCTCGGCCTTTCGTTCGCCTCGCTCTTCGCGGTCGGCGCCGCGGTCAGCATCGTCACCGGCCGTGGGTTCCTGTTCAGCGGCACCCGTCAGGTGTTGATCGGCGCAGCGGCCGCGGCCGTCACCTACGCCGTTGGCACGGTGATCGGGGTGAACGTCGCGTGAGCGAGCCGCCTGACCATGCGCTCGCGACAAGGCTTGCGCGCGAGGGCCTGAGCGCCAGCGAATGGGGCAATGGGCCAACAGATACGTACGCCGAGCATCGACACGCCTACGACAAGGTCCTGGTCGCGCGCTCGGGCTCGATCACATTCCACTTGTCGGAGTTGGGCCTCGATATCGAGCTACGTGCCGGCGAACGACTCCAGCTGCCTGCTCAGACTCTGCATGGCGCAACGGTCGGTCCGCACGGTGTGCTGTGCCTTGAAGCGCACCTCCCGGCTGGGTCGGTCGCACTCATCCGGTCCATCTCAGCGAGGGCTGGTAGTCGGTACGCAGCCGGTCTCAGGGCCGGTTCGCGGCCTGTCGCTCCAGGTATTCGGCGTGAAGGTCGAGCACCTCTTCGACGAGGTCCGGCGGAGCCAGTCCACCACGGTCGTTGATGGTCTGGCTTATCCAGGCGGTCTCGGCGGCCCGCTCTTCGGGCGGGATCTCTTCGCCGCTGCGTGGCAACCGGCCAATAGCGAACCAGACCAATCCGCCGCCGATAAAGAGCCCAACCACCAGCGCCCAGCCGATGTACTGCTCAGTCATCCCGCTGTCCGCGCCATCGCCGGGAGTATAGGTATGCTGCCGCCGTGTTCCCCCTGATACCCATCGTTCCCGACGGGACCGCCATCGATCTGGGCGTCATCAAGATCGGCTGGTACGGGATCGGGTACGTCATCGCGCTTGGCGTGATGCTGTTCGTCACCCAGTTCGAAGCGGAACGGCGCGGCATTGCCCGCTCCCACGTCTGGAATGCCCTGCTGATCGTTGGGGCGCTGGCCCTGCTCGGCGGCAGGCTTTACCACGTCATCGACGAGTGGGAGCTCTACAAGGACAACCTGCTCTCGATCGTGCTGCCGCCCTACTCGGGCCTCGGCCTGTACGGAGGCATTGGCGGCGCGGCGCTCGGGATCATCCTCTATGCGCGTTGGCACAAGCTGCCACTTCGTCTGGGGCTCGACGCGGTCATCCCCGGAACTCTGTTCGCGCAGGGCATCGCGCGCTGGGGCAACTTCTTCAACCAGGAGCTCTACGGGCCGCCGACCGATGCGCCGTGGGGGATCGCCATCGACTGCGCCCACCGCGTTGTCCAATACCCATGCTCGCTGTTTCCATTCGAGACGACCGGCTTCCACCCGCTGTTCTTCTATGAATCGGCGCTCGATATCGCGGGTGGTCTGTTCGCCCTGTGGCTCTCGCGCCGTTTCCTGTCACGGCTCCAGCCGGGCGACCTGACTGCGTTCTGGGGCATCTGGTACGGCATCGTCCGCAGCCTGCTGGAGTTCTTCCGCGAGGGCTGGAACTGGACTCTGGGCGGCATCCCGACCGCGCAGGTCGTCGGCATAACCCTTGCGCTCATTGGGGCCGCGTGGATCGCCTGGAACCACCGGCCGGGCACTCGACCGTTCGATTATCCCGAGCCTGTGCGGCCGCCTGAACCACCCGATCCATTCGCCGACGAGGACCTCGAGGACGACGAAGACGAAGACGTCGGGGACGACGACGAAGCCGACGACTGGACCGACGAGGAGGCGGCCGACCACCCCCAGGACCGAAGGGGCCCGAGCTAGCACCCTCAGTGTTACCAAGAGGCCTTCGAGCGGCCGAAGGCCCCGTGTGGCCCTCAAACGCAAGGGCATCCACGCTCAGTCCGGTGCCCGGCGACGTCCGAAACGGCGCATCCGGGCGAGTTCAGCCGGAAAACCGACGCTCCCAGCACTCTGAGTGGTATAGGCGGTGCCTCCCTTGCCTGGACATCTGCCTGGACGCGGGAGGACACGCTTCCGGCCCACCTATACTCGGCCGGCCCCAATGGAATACGCCGAGTCCATCCTTGAGCTGATCGGCAACACGCCGCTGGTTCGGCTTTCCCGCGTCACTCGGGAGCTGGGCGCAGCCGACAAGCAGCCGACGATCCTGGCCAAGCTCGAGATGCTCAACCCGGGTGGGTCGGTAAAG
>CAZXLP010000064.1:0-7500 GCA_964642085.1 uncultured Anaerolineaceae bacterium | reverse complement strand
ATCTCGGCCAACATCTTCGGCGGCGTCACCGGGTCCGGAACCGACTTCCTGGTGGCCGCGTTCCGCCAGGCGGGGGCGGACATCCAGGCCGCGACGCTTGGTCAGGGGCTGATCTCAGACCCGATCGACAAGGTCGTAACGTTCGCGGTCGTGTACGTGATCCTGGGCGCGATGGCGGTGAGGACCAAGGCACGATTCCCGCAAGGCGAACGGCTGGTGAACGTTGAGCAGGTTTCCTGACCGACCCTGCGACAACCGCGTCGACTACCGGTGACGCGGCCACCGTAGTCCCGGCATTCCTCGGGCGCCCCGGCCCGAGCGTCTACCACCGGCTCAACCCGCTTACCAAGCTCGTGCTTGCGTTGGTGACCGCGGTCGCCGCGGTCGTGCTTGGCGGTGTCGTTTGGCCTCTCGCGATTGTTGTCGCCGCAGTCCTCATACCGGCCGCCCTGGCTGGCGTCCTGCCCACACTGCTCCGCTACGCGATCCTGTTCAGCCTCCCACTCGCCCTGAGCGCTCTGATCGTCAACCTGTTCTTCCTGCCCGGCGCGCAGACCGTGCTGTTCCGGATCGGCCCGATCACTGCGACGGCCGAGGGGTTGACCTTTGCCGTCGAGATCCTCGCCCGAATTGCAGCCATCTCAGGTGCCGTGACGCTGTTCTACATGACGACCAAGCCCTCCGAGCTCGTGCTCGATCTCGAGCGACGCGGCGTGCCGCCACGCCTCGCCTTCGTGGCCAATGCATCCGTCCAAACCGTGCCTGCGATGGCGGAACGCGCAGGCACCATCGTGTCGGCGCAGCGGGCGCGAGGCCTGGACACCGAGGGCAACGTCCTGCGTCGCCTGCGGGGGCTGTTGCCGATCGTCGGCCCCGTGGTCCTGGGATCCATCGGCGAGGTCGAGGAACGAAGCATGTCCCTGGAGGCCCGCGGTTTCACCAGACCTGGCCGTCGGTCCTTGCTCTGGTCGCCTCCGGATTCTGGCTGGCAGCGCCTCCTTCGATGGATGCTCTTTCTGGGGCTGGTCGGCCTGACCCTCGCCCGCACCAGCGGCTGGATCTGAGCTGTGCTGACGCTCGAAGGCGTTTCCTACCGTTACGCAGGTGCTCCGCGTAGGTCGTTGACGGACATCCACATGTCTCTCGCCGACGGTGAGGTGGTGGGCGTCGTCGGACCCAGCGAATCGGGCAAGTCGACGCTGTCCCTGGTTACGAGCGGCCTGGCTCCGCGGTCCATCGGCGGCGTGCTCGAGGGTGCGCTTCTTATCGACAAGGAAGACGTCGTTGACCGCCCGATGCACGAGATGGTGGCCCGCGTCGGCATCTGCTTCCAGAACCCACACACGCAGCTGTCGCAGGTCGTCGACACGGTATTCGAGGAGGTAGCGTTCGGCCCACTCAACCTGGGCATCGACCGCCTCGAGGTGGCCCGCCGCGTGACCGGGGCGCTGGAAGCGTTGGGGATCGGTGACCTTGCGGAGCGCGATCCGCGCCGGCTCTCGGGCGGCCAGATTCAGCTCGTCGCCGTCTGTGGGCTGCTGGCAATGGAGCCCCGGCACCTCGTCCTCGATGAGCCGACGGCCCAGCTCGATCCGGAGGGCAAGCGCCTCGTGTCCGACGCGCTCTTGAGCCTGGCTGACAAAGGCACGGCGATGATCATCTGTGAGCAGGACACGGACCTGCTTGCGCGGCTCTGCTCGCGCATCGTGGTTCTGGACGCGGGGCGGATCGCTCTCGCCGGGCCAACGGCCGAGGTCTTGGCTGATCCGAAGCTCGAGGTGTTGGGCGTTCAGCCGCCTGCCCCGGTGAGCCTGCGTCGCGCACTCGATCGGGCCGGCCTGGACGTCGCGTTGCCGGCATGACGGACATCTCGTGTTCCGCGCTTCGCTTCGAGTATCCGGGCGGCGTACGCGCACTCGACGGCGTTGACCTGGGGATCCCTGCCGGCTCGCGTGTTGCAATCGTCGGCCAGAACGGATCTGGAAAGACGACCCTCGTGCGCCACTTCAACGGACTGCTGCGGCCGACTGAAGGCCGCGTGCTCATTGGCGATCTGGATACGAAGACGACGCGCATCGCCCGCCTTGCCGCGCTGGTCGGTCTGGCGTTTCAGGACCCCGACCGTCAGATCTTCTCCGGGTCGACGGAGGCCGAGGTCGCATTCGGGGCGCGCAACGTCGGCCTGCGTGGGGTGGAGCTGGAGGCGTCCGTGAGGGAGGCGCTCAGCGCAGTCGGATTGGACCGCGAGCGAAAGACCAATCCGTACGATCTCGGTTACTCGCGTCGCAAGCTGTTGACGATCGCCTCCGTGCTGGCGATGCGCACGCCGATCGTGGTGCTCGACGAGCCGACAACCGGTCAGGATGCGCGCGGTGTGCGGACGATCGAGTCGATCGTCGAGAGGTTGGCCGCGGACGGTCGGACCGTTATCGCCATCAGCCACGACATGCGTTTCGTGTCCGAGTCGTTCGGTCGCATCGTCGTCATGCGCGGAGGCCGAATAATCCTGGATGGGACGCCGGCGGAGGTTTTCGAGGAGCCGCGATGGCCTGTACTGCGATCAACGAACCTCGAGCCAACATACGCCGCGGTCGTCGGTGCGCAGATGGGTCTTGGAGCGACTCCGACCGACAGAGCAGTCGTTGACGCCCTCGTTGCCAGATCAGCCATCGTCGGATAGGCTCCCGCCACTGTGATCGACCCGAATCGGAGCTGCTGCTGCATCTGTAGGTAGGCGGGAGGAACCCTCTCCGCCAGCCACTCGCTGCGCGTCGTCTTCGACCCTCGGGGGTCCTCCTTCCGCCGAATCTCCGGCCTTCCGCCGATTTCCGTGCGCTCCGCGCCGGCCGGCGGCTTCCGATCCGACCGAGGTTGATCTCCGATGGCCGACGCTACCGTCCCCTCTTCCGTCCGACTCAGACCGCGAACAGCCGATCCCTACCGCGACCTGGATGTCATCGACGCGCGCGCGCCGCGCTTCAACCAGGTCGTCATCGGGTCCGTCTCGCTCCTCGCGGCGGTTACCGGCTGGTGGCCGCTGCTCACGTTGCTCGCCATCCAGCTTGGCATCGGCCTCCGCTTCGGCCGCCAATGGTGCATTCCGTGCGTGGCTTACTTCGAATTGATCCAGCCACGCTTCGGCGAGGGCCCCCTCGAGGACAGCCGCCCGCCACGCTTCGCGAACAAGGTCGGGTTCGTGTTCCTGACTGCCGCGACCGTGGCCTATCTCGTCGGTGCCCCGCTCCTCGGCGCTGGGCTTGGGCTCGCTGTTGCCTCACTGGCGCTACTCGCCGCGGTCACCGGCTTTTGTGCCGGCTGCTGGATGTATAGGGTGGCCGCCCCGTTCTTGGGGATCCACATCCGCCACATCGATCCAGCCAACTACTGCGCCGACTGCGCGATCGACGCCCGCGACGAAGCCGGCTGCTAACGAGGCTCAGAAGCGGGTCTACGATGCGACCATGTCTACGCGCCTCGGCGCGGTGGTGATGCTCGCCGCGCTATTCGGCTGCGGATCCGCGCCGGTTCCGTCCGAACCAGCGGTTCACACCTCTGACGCGACCATCCAACCCAACACTGAATTTGTCGCGTTTGAGGACGAAGACATCGCTCTCGAACACACGTCAAGATGGCAGCAATCCACGTTTGACGTAATCCCGTCAACCCATGTCAACTGGCTGGTGTTCCTGTCGACCGAGCCGGTGGTGAATCCGTGCCACAGGCAAGGAAACATGACCACCTGTACCGGATTCCCCGTCCAGGGACTAGGCCCAAACGGCGCATTCATCAACTGGGCTAGGTGGGGGTTCGCGGGTTGGGAGCTCGATCCGGGTGTCGGTCCTCTGATTGCGCTCGATGGCCGACGTGCGGTCGTTGGATCGCCGAGAGGTCAGCGAGGCGTGCCGGGCGATCGGCGGTATGGAGGAGATCGTCGTCCAGATCGAACGACCGGTGCAATGGAACTGGTTCGAGATGACAGCTTGCTTCACCGGACCGGACGTGCAGGCGGTCGCGGGGGAGATCGACGCGATGCTCGCCAGCGTGCGCTGGAAGAACTAGCCGGGCCCCTCCGAGACTGCCAGCTGCACTTCAGTGACTGTTCCGCCGACGATCGACCACGCACGGATGGTTGGCGCCTCAGCGGCGAGTGAGCAGATCACATAGAGACTGTCGGGGAAGAAAGCCAGACCGACGTCTGTTGCGGATGGCACGGCCGGCGATGCGACGTGAGAGTGGACGATCGCCCATGGAACCTCGCCCGCGTCTTCGAGCTCCAGCCAGACGCGCAGCTGCTCCTGCGGATCGATCAGGTAGCGGTAGGGCGACTCAGCCGCGTTGATCAGCGGCACGTAACGCTCGGGAGTGCCCCCGTCGGCGGCGTGGGCGCGGCCAACCAGTAATCCGCACGCCTCGTTCGGCACTGCCTGGCGCGCTGCATCGACGACGGCCTGCACCAGGTCGGCGCTGATCGACACGTCAGTTGGAAGCAGGCCTCCCACGGCCCCGGCGGCGCGGGCATCCGACCCAGCGCGCGCGGCGTCCGCCCAGTCGTCGGGCGTTGGCTGCGTGTCCTTCAGCGTGTCCTTCACCACAGGCTCAGTGTCTCCAACCGGTCGTCGTCGGGATCGCTGCGCCAGAGATCCTCGGACAGATACTTCCAGCCGCCGTCGGCGAGCAGCGCGACGACTGTCCCCGATTTCATCTCGTCCGCGATACGCGATGCGACCACCAGCACGCCGCCCGAGGAGACGCCGGCGAAAATCCCTTCCGTGGCGCTCAGCCGGCGCATGGCCTCGATCGACTCGGCGGTCGTGACCAGGAAGCGCCCGTCGATTGCGGAGGCGTCGAAGATCTCGGGCACGAAGCCGTCGTCGAGAGAGCGAAGGCCCTGGACGGCCTCGCCGGGCATCGGCTCGGCCGCGTAGATGCGGACGGACGGATTTTGCTCGCGCAGTCGTCGCCCGACGCCCATCAGGGTGCCACCCGTTCCCAGACCGGCGACGAAGACATCCACCGACGGACAGTCGGCAATGATCTCCACACCCGTGGTCTCGTAGTGCGCCAGCGGATTGAGCGGGTTGGAGTATTGATCGGGCATCACGTAGCGCGCGTCATCGCGAACCAGCCTTCGCGCTAGCTCGATCGCGCCGTTGGACCCCAGGGCGCCTGGTGAATCGATGATCGTCGCGCCGTAGATCTCGAGCAGCTGGCGTCGCTCGCGAGTGACGTTGTCGGGCATCACCACCGCCAGCCGATAGCCACGGATCCGGCAGATCATCGCCAGCGAGATGCCGGTGTTGCCACTCGACGGCTCGAGGATGATCGAGTCGGGGCCAAGCCGGCCTTCGCGCTCCAGGCCATCGACCAGGTGGCGCGCCACGCGGTCCTTGACGGAGCCCGTGGGATTCATCCCCTCCAGCTTCGCGAGCATCCGCACCCGCGGGTTGGCCCTAAACCGCGAGATCTCCACCAAGGGCGTGTGGCCGATGGCGTCGATCAGTGACGGGTTGATGGTCTGCGTTGCGACTGCCTCGGTCAGGCTTCCAGCGGCCACAGGGACCCGCCCGCCATGGCCGGCAGGATGATCACCGCATCGCGCTCCGACACGGGCGTATCGAGTACCGCCAGGTAACGCACGTCCTTGCCGTTCAGGTAGAGATTGACGAAGCGATGTATCTCCCCTTCTGGCGTGAGCAGTTGTTCGCCAAGCCCCGGATGCCGACCGACGAGATCGCGCAGCAGTTCGCCGACGGTCGTCCCGCTCGCGTCGACTTCCTTCTGGCCGTCGACGTGGACGCGGAGGACCGGCGGGATTCGTACGCTCGTCACCCTGCGGCGACGAGTGACGGCTCGACCGCGGCACCCTGCCCGCATGCCGGGCACTGCGGGTCGCGGCGGAGAGTCACCTCGCTGAACATGCCATCGAGCGCGTCCCAGATCAGCAACCGGCCAACCAGCGGGTCGCCGATCCGCAGCAGGAGCTTGATCGCCTCCGTCGCCTGGAGCAGGCCCATGACGCCGGGCACGACGCCAAGCACGCCGGCCACCGAACACCCGGGTGCGAGCTCGGGCGGCGGCGGTGTCGGGTAGAGGCACCGGTAGCACGGCCCTTCATAGGGCACGAACACGCTGAGTTGACCTTCGAAACGGAAGACCGACGCGTGAACGACCGGGATGGCGGCGCGAACGGCCGCGTCGTTGAGCGTGTAGCGCGTCTCGAACGTATCCGTGCCGTCGATGACGACGTCGTATCCAGCGATGAGCCGGTCGACGTTCTCCTCGGTCAGCATCTCGTCGTGGGTGACGACCTCGACCTCGGGATTGAGCCCGCGAATCGTCTGCGCCGCTGACTGGGTCTTCTTCATCCCGACGCGATCGTCGGCATGGACGACCTGGCGCTGGAGGTTCGACAGGTCGACGACATCGAAGTCGACGATCCCGAGCGTCCCGACTCCCGCAGCGGCAAGATACAACAGGCCCGGTGAGCCAAGCCCACCTGCACCGATGAACAGCACCTTGGACTGCGCCAGCCTCTGCTGCCCCTCAGGGCCGACCTCCGGCATCACCAGGTGGCGGGCATAGCGCGGGTTGCGAGCAACGGCCGGCGTGTCGTCCGGCATCTGCCACGGCCGACCCTCGGCCTTCCACTGGACGATCCCACCGGCAACTGATGACACGTTCTGGTAGCCGAGCGCGGCCATCTGGAGTGCGGCGCGCATCGATCGGACGCCGCCGGCGCAGTAGACGACGACCGGCTTGTCGCGATCTGGCGCTGCCTGGCCGATCTTGTCGATGACCTCGATCGGTGGGATGAGCGTCGCGCCATAGAGGTGCCCGGCGTTCCACTCGTTCAGCTCACGGGTGTCGATGAGCACTGCGCCCGAAGCGATGAGCTCTTCGGCTTCGGCCGCCATTACCTCGCGGACCGGCCCGCGCGCGAGTGGCAACTCTCGGTCAGGTCTCATCTGTGGCCCCCTGCCAGGTAACGCGGTCGCCCACGGCCAGCCGCAGCGTGTCGAGCGAGAGCATCGCGCACTTCATTCGTGCCGGGCTGATCTCGATGTTCAGATTGTCGAGCACATCCTGCTGTCCGAGCTGGGCGATCTCGGACAGCGGCTTGCCCTTGATGTCGTCGGTCAGCATGCTCGCCGACGCCTGGCTGATGGCGCAGCCGCGGCCGGTGAAGGCGACGTCCTGCACGTTGCCGTCGTCGTCGATGGCGAGCATCAGCGTGATGCGGTCGCCGCAGAGCGGGTTGGCGCCCTCCTTGACTGTCGTCGGCTGTTCGAGTGTTCCGAAATTGTGTGGGTTGCGGTAGTGGTCGAGGATCTCGTCTCGGTATAGGTCGTCCATCGTTCCTTAGTGCGTGGCGGCGGCTGTGGGCCGGGCGAACAGCCGCTCGACCTTGTTGAGCGCCTCTGCGAGCCGATCGATGTCGTCCCGATCGGTATAGATGTTGAAGCTCGCCCGTGCGCTCGCCTCTTCGCCCAGTCGCTGGTG
>CAZXLP010000063.1:0-7553 GCA_964642085.1 uncultured Anaerolineaceae bacterium | reverse complement strand
GCGCCTCCACCTTCGAGAAGATTCGCGCGCTCGTGACAGTCGGGCCGTAAGGGTCCAGGCACATGGCCCGCTCGGGCTGGCTCGCTGCCGGCACGATCGTTGGTGCGCTGGTCGCAACGATCGAGGGCGCCCCGACCAGCTTGCTCGCATTGGGTTCCGCGCTGCTCGTGCTGCTCGGAGGATTCGCCGCCCGCCGGCACAGGCGCTGGCTTGCTGCCGCGTCCGTTGCCAGCGCGATCGTGCTCGCCCGCGCATCCGCGGGCATCATGTTGACCGCGCCGTCCGACGTCGCCCGGCCAGCGGCCGAAACGTCCGGCTGGGGCCACGAGGCTGTCGTGCTTTCAGTAAGCGCTCCGTCGGGCGGTAGTCAGCGTGCAGTCGTCGAGCTCCGGCCTCCCGAGGCTGCCGACCGCGTCTGGGCATCCCTGCCGCGCTACCCGCCGATAGCCCCGGGTGACCTGATTCGGATGGGTGGAACGCTGGAGCCCGCCCCGACCGAAGGCGGATTCGCCGAGTTCCTTGCACGCAGCGGCATAGCCCTCACCACGCGTGCCCGTGAGATGGAGCGACTCGGGGCGGACGGCTCGCCGCTCGCGTCCCTGGAGCAGCTCCGGCGCGGAGCGGCGGCGTCCATCTCTGCCGCGCTCCCTGAGCCACAGGCCGGATTGGCCGCGGCGATGGGCATCGGCCTGCGCGATCTCGTTTCGCGCGAGGTCGCAACCGACTTTCGCCTCAGCGGGCTGAGCCACGTGGTGGCGATCAGCGGCTGGCATATCGCGATGCTCGGCGCGGTCATCGCCGGCATGCTAGGCGGTCTCGGTCGACGGCCAAGAAGCATGATCGTGCTGGCCGCGATCTGTCTCTACGCCGTGTTCGCAGGTGCGTCACCAAGCGTCCTCCGCGCCGCAGTTATGGCATCGGTGGTCCTCCTGGCGCGCGAGTCAGGCCGTCGCGGGTCCGCCGCGGCCGGACTGTCACTCACCGTCGCAGGAATGCTGGTCGTGGATCCCGCGACGATCAGCGACCTGGGCTTCCAACTCTCGGTTGCGGCGACCTGCGGGCTGCTCGTTTGGGGCACCCGGGCACGCGACTGGCTCGTCGCCCGGCTGCCACGGCGGACCCCGAAGTGGCTGCTCGAGTCGCTCGGCGTCTCGCTCGCAGCACAGGCCGCGACGTTACCGCTCGTGCTGCTGCATTTCGGAACGCTCTCCCTGGTGGCGCCGCTGGCCAACCTCCTCATCGCGCCATTCGTCGCGCCGGCGATGCTGCTCACCGCGGTGGCATTGGCTTGCGGCGTGCTCATCGGGGCAGGCGTCCCGGCGCTGTTGTTCGCACCGCTGGCGTTGATCGGATCGCTGGTCATCGGCGCAACCATCGCGATCGCTCATTTCTGCGCCGCACTGCCATTCGCCAACGTGGTCCTGACCGAGCCGCTCAACCTCGTCAGCGCCGCGGCCGGCGCAGGGGCGCTTGCCTTCTTCGCCCGTCGGCAGCGCCGGCCCAACGCAGGCGACGCCCGCCCTGCCTCCGGTCAGGGCGCCGCTCATGAAGAAGAGGGGTCGTCCCACGCCCGATCCAGGCGACTCGTAACCGTTGGCGCAGTGGCTGGAGCCGCGGTGCTGGTCGTGGCGGCAAGCGGGACGCGGCCGGACGGCCGGCTGCACATCACCGTGCTGGACGTTGGCCAGGGCGACGCGATCCTCCTCCAGGGGCCCAATGGCGGAAGGGCGCTCGTCGACACCGGCCCCGATCCTGACCGTCTGATCGCTCTGCTCGACCAGCGGATCCCTGCCTGGGACCGGCGACTGGACCTCGTTGTCCTGACTCATCCCCATGAGGACCATGTGGCGGGCCTTGCGGCCGTGATGGATCGCTACCGGATCACAGAGATCGCGGAGCCCGGCATGGTTGGACCTGGGCCGGGCGACGCGGCGTATCGGCGACGTCTGGCAGAGAGCGGACGCCAGAGCCGCGTCCTCGCCGCGGGCGACACGCTCTCGCTCGACGGAATGCGAATGGAAGTTCATTGGCCACTGCCGGGGACCGTGCCGCTGCGACCGGCCGATTCGGGCACGGGCATCAACAACGTGTCGATCGTCCTCGACGTCCGATTCGGAGCGCGCCGAATGATCCTCGCCGGCGACGTCGAGGAGCAGATTGACCCGCAACTGCTGGCGGCCGGCATTGCGCGCGACGGCGGTGGCCTGGATGTGCTCAAGGTCGCGCATCACGGGAGCCGGACTGCGACTACCGACGCGTTCGTGGAGCAGCTGAAGCCGCGGATCGCGGTCGTCAGCGCCGGGTCGGGCAATCCATACGGCCATCCTTCGCCGGTCACGGTCGCTCGTCTGGTCGTGAACGGCGCGAAGCTGTTTCGCACTGACGTGGATGGTTCGGTCGAGATCAGCACGAACGGCACCGACCTGGTCGCCAGCGCCGGCGGCGGACGGCCCCGACCCGCGAAGCCAACGCCTACTCCACCGCCCGGGGTCGGTTTCTGCCCGATTCCCGATGCCCAGGTCAGGCGTGGGAGGCGCCGAACCTACAATCGCGGGGATGTCTATCCCGACGCGGACGGAAGCGGCCCAGGTCCTTCGAGCGCTCGCGCCGCCCGACTGGCTCGCAGTGCACAGCGCCGCGGTTGCCGAAGTCGCCACCTTCCTGGCGGCTGCCATCGACGCGCGCGGGCACGCGATCCACGTGCCGCTTGTTGAGGCGGCGGCCCTCCTTCATGACATCGACAAGGCCCTTCCGGCCGACCACTCGCTGAAGCCGCTTGGCCACGGCGAGGCGGGCGCGTCGTGGCTGCGTGAGCAGGGCCACGACGAATTGGCCGGGGCGGTGGCGAATCACCCGGTAACGCGCCTTGCCGACGATGAGCACTACTCGCTCTGGATCCGCGACGCCACGGTTGAGGAGCGCGTCGTCTCGTATGCCGACAAGAGGGCGACCCAGGATCTCATCACCCTCGATGAGCGTTTCGACAGGTGGATCGAGCGCCACGGCGATACGCCAGAGATACGAGTCGCCCGAGAGCGCGCAGAGGCACTTGAAAGGGAGGTGTGCGCGGCGGCTGGCGTCGAACCGGACGATGTCAAGCGCACGCCCTGGGCCGCGGCCGCGATGGCCGAACTGGCATGACCGTTCCTGCCCTTGCCTACTTCTGGGGCGAGGACGCCTTCAGCCTCAACCACGCCGCGGACGTGTACGCCGCGGAGCTTGCAGCCGACTCGGGCCAGCCACTTGACGTGTGGCGAACCAGCGCCGACGAGGACGATTCATCCGAGACAGGCAACGGCGCTGGCTCCGGCCGTCGCCGCGCCCGGATCCTCGAGCAGGTTGAGCTGCGCCTGTCGACAGCCACGCTCTTCAGCAGTGGCACGGTCGTAGTCGTTCGCCAGCCGGCTTCGATCCTGCGGGAGCAGGGCGCGCGCGAGCAACTCATGAAGCTGCTTGACGTGGTCGCGCCGGGCAACGCGCTCGCGTTCACAGACCTGATCGCGTCCGGCGGCAGGGGCCCGGCCCAGGCCGGCGTGCTGCGCGACGCCGTCACCGAACGTGGAGGACGCATCGGAGAATTTCCGGCCCCGTCGCGTGAGCGGATGGAAGCCTGGATCGGAACGCGGGCCAAAGAACTGAATGCGACGTTCGCAGCCGGCGCCGCGCATCTGCTCGCCGAGCGGGTGGGCGCCTATGTCCGCGAGGGAGACGTGGACCGTCGTCGCCAGACGGAGCTGGCCAACGCGGAGCTCGAAAAGCTCACCCTGTACCGGCCGGACGCGCCCATCACCCGCGAGGACGTGGACGCGCTCGTCGGCGAGGCCGTGCCTGGCTCCACGTGGGCGTTCCTGGACGCGATCGGCACCCGCCGCGTACCGGAGGCCGCCACGCTCGTGGGCCGCCTGCTGAGCGAAGCCATGCCCATGCCCGTACTCATCACCCAGATTCACCGGCGCCTGCGCGACCTGATCGTCATCCGCGAGCACCTCGATGCGGGCACCAGGCCACCCGACCTTATCCGCGAGATGAAGCTCCAGCCCTTCCGCGCCCAGAAGCTGACCGAGCAGGCCCGTGCCTGGCTGCAGTCAGAGTTGGATGGAGCGCTGGACGAGCTTTACGAGCTCGACCTGCTCAGCAAGGGGATCGCTGCCGATGGCAGCCCGCATTCGCTGTCGGACGATCGGTCCGAGCTTGCGCTGCTGGCGTGGCTGGGAGAGCACGTCGGCCGCGCGGGAGGTGATGCGCGGCCGACGGCTACGGGTAGGTCGGCGCCAGTGGGCACGCGGCGCTGACGGGTTGGGAGTCTCTGGGGCGGTCTAGAAGTCGGCGCTTGACCAGGCTCCACGCAGGAGCACCTGGTCGGATTCGATGGCGAAGGTGCAGCGACCCTCTGGGACCTCGAGGAGGTCGATCAGGTCCGGATCAAGAAAGAGCTGCTGGCAGACTTCGCACAGGCTCGCCGGTAGACCGAAGAAGAGGCGTTCGTCGCCCTCGGGGAGCCTGAACGTCGCGTCGAAACGCGAGCTGACGAGGCTGCGGGAGCAGACCGGACAATCGTTGGCGATGCGAGCCATGGAGGGACTCTATGTGCGCTCGTGTGCACTCCACATGACCCAGCGGTACTTGTCGGTACGCCGACCGTCCTACTGTGATTGGCCCCCTAGAATCGGGCGCGATTCGGTCCTACTGAAGTCGCAAGAGAAGCGGCGCGTCGGACCACAGGCGCTCGAGCTGATAGAAGTCGCGCTCGGGCTGCGCCATCACGTGGACCACGACCGAGCCATAGTCGATCAGCAGCCAGTGCGCGTTGCCCGACCCTTCGCGTCCAATGGGACGCGTTCCTTCCTCGCGCAGGCCCTCGACGATGCCGTCAGCTATGGCACCGAGCTGTCGCTCTGATACGGCCGAACAGATCACGAAGTAATCGGCCAGCGTCGTCATTGCACCAATCTCGAGCAACACGATGTCCGATGCCTTCTTGTCCGACGCGAGGTCGACGACCCGCCGCGCCAGGGCGAGCGCCTCTTCGTCCCCTGGTGCCCCGGTTTCGGCGCGCGCCTGCTTTCGCGTGGTGGTGCGGCGGCGCGGCAGGCCGGTACGGATCGGTGAAGGCTCAGGCTGCTGGTCGGTCATCGGCTCCGCTCATCTCCTTGTTCGGGTACAGGTCGTGCTCGCTGATGTACGCCTCGACGGCGGGCGGCACCAGGTATCGGATCGACCTCCCCGCGCCGACGCGCTCCCGGATGTCCGTCGCGGAATGGCCCAGGTGGGTTGTGTCGACGAAAGTGAACCTGCCCTGACGGCCGGGGAAGACCTCATCGATCCATTCGCGAGAGATCTGTTCGTAGCCCAGCCGCGGGACGACCGCGATCTCGGCGAGCTCGACCAGTCGCATCGGATCGCGCCAGGTCGGAAGCGCCTTGGCCGACTCGGCGGACATGATCAGCACGTATTCGTCGTCGGGGTGATCTGAGGTCAGCTGTTCGAGCGTTTCGACCGAATAGCTGGGCCTGTCGGCGTCGACCTCGATCGCGCTGACGGCAAATCGCGGGTTATCGGCCGTCGCCAGCTCGACCATCCGCAGCCGATCCGCAGCACCGGCATGTGGGGCCGCCCGATGAACCGGTCGACCGGCGGGGATGAATAGCACGCCGGCAAGTTCAAGCGCGTCACAGGTCTGTTCGGCGATGGCCAGGTGGCCATAGTGGATGGGGTCGAATATGCCGCCGAGTATGCCCCAGCGCGAGTGGAGTCGCGGTTCAGCCACGCATGCCCTCCGACTCAGGCTCCCATTCGAGCTCGACTGCGCCGATTCGCACGCTGTCTCCAGGCATCACGCCGGCCTTGACCAGCTCGCGCTCCACACCGAGACGGGCAAGGTCTCTCTGGAACCGCTCCGCCGATTCGTCGTTCTCGAAATTCGTCTGCGCTGCGAGGCGCTCGATGCGCCGCCCGATGACGCGGTAGGAGCCGTCCTCGCGACTGACCGAGAAAAGGTCGGGCGCCGATTCGAGACGGTGGACGACTACGCCGGCAGGCTCTCCCGGCTGGGCAAGGATCTCTGCGTCGGGAAGCAGACGGCCGAGGCTCTTGAGTAGCTCATCGATGCCTCTGCCTTCGGCCGCCGAAATGGGAACGAATTCGTTGCCCTCCTTGCGGCGCCGGGCCTTGAACGCCGCGGCGTTCCGGCTGCCCGGCTCCAGGTCGATCTTGTTGCCCACGACCAGGGTGACCTTTTCCGCCAGGCGCGGGTCGTGCGCCTCGAGCTCTTCGCGGATGATCTGGTAGTCCCTTTCCGGATCCTGAGCGGCCAGGTCGACGACATGGACGAGGACTCGGGTCCGGGCGACGTGGCGAAGGAATGCGTGTCCGAGTCCCGCGCCGGCGCTGGCGCCCTCGATCAGGCCGGGCATGTCCGCGATCGTGACGCGGCGCTCGTCCCTGGGATCCACGATAGACAGATCGAGGACACCAAGGTTGGGCTCGAGGGTGGTGAAGGGGTACGGCGCCACCTGCGGCGTCGCCGCGGTCAGGGCAGCCAGCAGGGTCGACTTGCCGGCGTTGGGCAGGCCGACCAGACCGATGTCGGCGATCAGCCGCAGCTCCAGCTTTAGGCGACGATCCGTTCCCGGCTCGCCTTTCTGGGCGTGCGTGGGAGCCTGGTTCGTAGACGTGGCGAAGTGCGTGTTGCCGAGCCCGCCCCGCCCACCGCGGGCGACGATCACCTTCTGCTCGTGCGCGACGAGATCGGCAATGAGCTCGTTCGTGGCGAGGTCACGTACGACCGTCCCCGGCGGCACGCTGAGCTCGAGGTCCCGGCCTGCCTTGCCGTGCTTCTTGGAGCCGGTGCCCCGGCCGCCGGACTCGGCGCGAAAGTGGTGCTTGAAGCGATAGTCGCGCAGCATCGTTTCGCCCGGGTCGACGCGCAGATAGACGCTGCCGCCGCGGCCGCCGTCACCGCCGTCGGGGCCGCCGCGTGGAACGTGAGCCTCGCGGCGGAAGGACGATGCACCGTCGCCACCGTCTCCAGCGCGCACGGTGATCGTCACCTCATCGAGGAACATCAGACCGAATCGTACCCGGCACAGCCCGGTCGCCCGGTGGCCGGCGCTGCTTGGATAAGCCCGCCTGTATTCCCTCCATGCTTAGCCACGGCACAGCGAGGGGGATATCTACCAATTGAGCGGGCGCTATCGACCGCGATATGCGGGCCATGACTAAATCGACGGTCTGCACGCGATAGCGAGGGGATCCCTCGGGCCGCGGCAGACCCAAGCGTCGACGAAACGCGTGGCGTAATCATGGGAGGAATACGAAGACTCTCAGCGTCCTGCGGAAGAACGGCGAGGGTCGCCGCCCAGCGCCGGCTCTCGGACCTGGCCGAGCTAGTTATCGCCGGCGGCGGCGCGCTCGGCCTTCGTCAGACTGGCCAGGAACTCGGCGTTCGAGTTCGACTTCGAGAGGCGGTTGAGCAGGAGCTCGATGCCCTCGTTGGTGCCGACCGCCGACAGCATCCGGCGCATCGTCCAGACCATCCGCAAGGTGCCTTCCTC
>CAZXLP010000062.1:0-7667 GCA_964642085.1 uncultured Anaerolineaceae bacterium | reverse complement strand
AGAAGAGTGCTGACGAGCCTGATGAACGTTGACTTGCCGCTGCCGTTGGCCCCGAGCAGGCCGTAGATCTCGCCACGCTCGATGCGCAGCGAGACGTCGTCGACCGCGACAACCGTCTTCTTCTTGCGACGGCCGCCGACAACGAACTTCTTGGTGAGATGCTCGATGCGCAGAGCCGGGACGGCAGGCGTCTGGCCTTCCGTACGGCTCACGATCGTCACCTCCGGTTCGGGTCCAATCGGCGGCACCTGAGTCGCCGGTGGTTGGAGGGTGATGGTCATGGCTGGTGCTCCTGGCTGTCGGTTGCTCCGATAGACAGGGCCCCCATCGATCGATCGCGGGAGGGCGGCTCTCACTTCATGCCGCTTTCGCGGGCATGAAAAAAGCCGGGGGGCCCGATCCGACCCTCCGGCTCCTAACCGCGGCGGTTTACGCCTGCGTCAGGTAGCTAAGGGCACAGATCTCCCGCGCTCCGGGCGCCCAGGGGCGCGCCGGTCCGCAGCGCGGAGGCTGCGGTAGCTGCGTGGAGGAGCTTGTTCATTCGTTCAGGTTTCTCCTGATAACGGCTGTGGCGTGAGCGCGATTGCGGAGGATAAGTGCGCCCTAGCACGGCTGTCAAATCACGCGGAGTTCGCCGGGTGAGTGACGGCGTGGAGGAGCCGATGCGATGACTTGGCGATCTCCTCGACGGCTGCCTCGAAGGCCTCCTCGTTCTTCTTCGATGGCACTCGATAGCCGCTGATCTTGCGCACGAACTGAAGCGCGGCGGCGCGGATCTCCTCGTCGGTGGCGTGCTGGTCCTGGTGGAGGAGGGTGACGATGCTGCGACACATAAAGTCTGTCTCCTTCCCTTGCGGACCAGACGATAACCCGGTGGGCCGGTACTCGCTTCTCAGAGCGCCCAACCTCCGCCGCGGGTATTCTTGAGGTCGATTCCACTGGAGTCTCGCGAGTGCGGTCGTCTACCCGCACTCCACGCAGCGCCCCACCGCGGGCGTGCTCGGCGAGAAGAGGGCTCGACGGCCAGCAGGCCGCATCGGCCGGCTCCGGGGTCGTAGCCCCCGAGGCCTCCTAGCGTGACCGTTCGACCCACCGTCGACGACTGGCGTCGCTTTGGCGACCCGCGTTTCCGCGTGTACCACTACCTCGCCCTGTGCCAGGGCGTGGTCGGCGTGCTCGCGGGCTTCGACGTGGTCATCCCGTTCGCGCTGGCGATCGGCGTGCCGCCCTTCCTGGCCATCTTGATGGGAGTGGTCCCGCTCGCGGGCGGTATGGCCCAGCTGGTAATGCCGCGCCTGCTCGATCGAACCGACGGCAATCTCCGCGGCGTCACGATCCTGCTCGCCGCTCTCGCCGAGCCGCGCGGCCTGTACCTGGCGCTGCTCGCGCTGCTCGTCGCATCTGGTGTGCTGGTGGGTCCGCTGGCTTTCGTCGCCCTCGCCGCGCTCGTTGCCGTAACCAGCGTCCTGAGCTCAGTGGCGGCCTCGAACCTGCTCTCGTGGTACTCGGCGGTGTTGCCCGAGCCGGATCGACGGCTCGTCGTCCCGCGCATGATGGCCGTCTCGCTGGGCATCGGCGCCCTGCTGCTCCTGCCCATGGCCGCTGCGCTCGATGCGCTCGCACATCACGTCGGCCTGCTCGCCTACGCGCTGCCGTTCCTCGTGTCCGGCGCTCTCGGCATCGCCGAGGTAGCCGTGCTGTTCCGGCTGCGCCATCCCGGTCGCGTAGTCGTCCCGCCCGAGGCGACGGCAGCCGACGGCGAGCCCGACACCGCCCCCGACCTTGGCCGCTTCCTTCGCGTCAGCGGCATCAATGCCCTGGGTATGGGCTTCGCGCCGTCGATGTCCGTGTTCATCATCTCGATCCTCGGCATGTCGGCCGGGTTCTCGATGACGGTCGGCGCCATCGGCACGCTGACGATGGTCGTCGCGGCGGCCACGGCCGGGTCCCGGCTCGCCCGTGGCTCGGCGGAACGGATGCTTCGGCGGTCGTTCGCGATCCGCGCGCTGGCGATGGCGGCCCCGCTGCTGGCGTTTCCCGGCACTGCGTGGGCGCCACTGCTTGTGATCGCCACTTCGATGCTCGGCGCGATCGGCTTCTCGAGCGGCCAGCTCGCCGCGAACGAGCGACTGTTCCGCCTTATCCGCGGACCTGCTGTCGTGCGCCATCACGCGCGCTACCTGGCCAGGACGTCCGGGGCAATGACGATTGGTCAGCTCGTCGGCGCCGGGGTCGTGGCCGTTGGCATGCCGTTCGGATATCCGGCGTTCGCGGTGCTGTACGGGGTGTCGTCGGCGATCCGGGTCGTGGCTTACCGCCAGGCCGCGCCGCCTCAGATGGCGAGCGAGGTACCGGCGCCAGGCACGTCGGCTGCTTCCGAATCAGTCGCCGGACACGAAACGACGACGGAGGCTGGCGCCACCGCCGTCGCTTGATATCGGTCTGGTGCCCGGCCGTTGGACCGGGTTCTGGCGGGTTAGCGCGAGGGCCTACCGCGAAGGGCCGCGGACTTCCAGGAGGTGCGCCTTCCAGCCGTCCGGCACGTTGTCAGAGCTGCTGCCCTGCCACCCACACGTGCAGGTGACGAGCTGCTCGCGGTGCTGATACCGGTCGATGAGGTGCTTGAAGGGCTCGGGCGGTGCGTCCTTTGGAGTGGAGCGGCGCCAAACTGAAGAACTGGAAGTTGTCACGCGTCGTTGACCTCTCTGCGTCCAAGATTTCGCTCATCAGTCATCTGGAGACGCTTCGACTGCCGCTGTCTGGGCGGCTGTTTGCATGGGTGGCGTCGAAGGTTGGGCTGTCAGTGACGACGAGCGTGCCCGGGACAGGGCCCACTCATTCTAACCGTTTCCGCTCAAATCGGCCAGATTCAGCCCTCTGTTGGCGAGAACGCGGCTCCTGCCCGGATCAGCTCGGACAGCACTTCGACATCCACGTCCGCGAGGCGCTTGATGCGCACGCAGCTGCGGCCGATATCGGCCTTGGGCAGCCGCTCGCGGTAGGTCTCCGCTACGTACCGGTCCTCAGAGATCGCGGCTTCGGTGGTCTGTGGCGCTGGCGCGAAGTCTCTGCGGGCGAGTAGGCGACGAGGTTTCGCTCAGTAGGTGCCGTGACGCAACATGTGAGCGAATATCAGTTCTTTGTGGGTGGGCTCCGGCCCCTCGACGATGGCGACATGGCGACCATCGCGAAGCAGCTTCTCGATCCGGCTCTGTCCGGTATAGCCGATGCTCCCCAACATCGCCGACGCAGCTGTCGTGACGGCCGAGACCATCTCGCCCGCCAAGAGCTTCGCAATGCTGGCTTCCTTGCCCGAATCCACTCCACGATCGGCCTGTCGCGCGGCGATCCAGACGAGCGCCCGGGCCGCAGCTATGTCCCTCTCCATCCCGGCGATGCGGAATCGGTAGTCCTGCATGCGGTTGAGCTTGTCCCCGTAGATGCGCCGCCGCCGCCCGTGCTCGAAAACGGTGTCGCGCGCCCGTCGAGCAATTCCGACGCCGAGAGCGGCGATGCCGATCCGTGACATAGACAAGCTATTGGCCATCATCGGTAGCCCTCGGCCCTCACTACCGAGCATGAATGCAGCCTGGACTTCAACGTCGTTGAGCTCCAGCGGCGAGACATCCAGCGCACGAAGGCCAAAGGTCTGCCACCGTTCGCCGATGACGACGCCTGGCGCGTTGGTGGGGACCAGGAACCAGCTCATCGCGTCGGTGGAGCGCGTCCCCTCGGGCCCAGTGCGCGCCACGACGATCACGTACTGAGCGGCACGGAGGTTCGAGCTGTACTCCTTGCGACCGCGCAGAACGTAGCCGTTGCCTCGTTTGGTCGCCGTGGTTTGCAGCGCAAGCAGGTCACTGCCGGCGGCCGCCTCCGACGCCGCAAAGGACGTGACGACCGGCTCGTCCAGGCACCGCTGCAGAAACTGTTCGCGCTCCGCCTGCGGAAGATACGAAAGGACGACCCGGTTGAAAAAGACGGGCAGCATCAGGTGGCTGGCGAACGATGGGCAGGCATAGCTGAACTCCTCGGTCAGCAGACAGGCGCTGGCGACGAAATCGTCGTTGGCGGTCGCTGTCAGAAACCGCCCGGCAGTGCCTGACTCGTGGAAGCGCGCCAGGATGGAGGGCGGGAGCCGCCCATCACGGTCGGCGTCCTCGACAAAGGGCTCGATTTCCGTGCGCGCGAATCCACGCGCCCAGTCCAGCAGCGCCTGCTGATCGGGCGTCAACGTCCAAGGAAACACGTTGGTGCTAGCTGGCCGAGAATCGAGCGGAGTATCGATCAGGTATCTGCGTCACTCCCTGGTTCACACTTTTGACGCGCTTCCGTCCAGCGGCGCGCGACACAGGGTAAACGGTGACGCGTGGGTCTCGCCCGGAAGGCACTCCGACCCTCGCCGAAGTAAAGCGCCCGTTGCAGATCGCGGGATGTCGACGATTCTGTCAATACTCCCGGTGGGTATTGACAAAGTCGACGCCCGGCCCTTGTCAAGAGGCTTGTCAAGGGGTAAACTGCGTGCAGTGAGCCTTGTCAAGAGTTGACAAGGCCATACGTGTGTTCGGCAGGTCGCAGGCGGGCGAGTGCCGGAAAACGACACGAGCGGCCGCCGTGCTGCGTCCAACCAAGTAACCGCAAATCACAGACTCGGAGGTCTACCACGTCCGTCGGCGTAGCCGCAGAGATCAAGCAGAAGATCAACCTCGTCGACCTGATCGGCGAAAGCGTCCAGCTTCGGAAGGCCGGCGCCTCGTTCAAGGGCCTGTGCCCCTTCCATGGCGAGAAGACGCCGTCGTTCACGGTTACCCCTGCGCGCGAAACCTGGAAGTGCTTCGGTTGCGGCCGGGGAGGGGACCTCTTCAGCTTCGTCATGGAGCGCGACACGATCGACTTCCCCGAAGCGCTTCGCCGCCTGGCCGGCCGCGCTGGCGTGGAACTGACCGAGAAGTCGAGCCGCGAGGACGCTCAGCGCAAGCGCCTTCGTGACGCGCTGGACTCGGCGATCGCCTTCTACCACCGCGTGCTGACCGAGAGCCGGCACGGCCAGCCGGCGCTCGACTACATGCGCAGCCGCGGTTTCACGGAGGCCACGATCTCGACCCACCAGATCGGATACGCCGTCGACGCGTGGGAGACGCTCAGTCGCGGGCTCATCGACAAGCGCGGGTTCACGGAAGGTGAGCTCGAGGCCGCCGGCCTCGTCTCGCGACGCCAGGGCAGGCGCGGCGTGTACGACCGCTTCCGAGGCCGGATCATCTTCCCCATCCGCGACGCCTCGGGCAACGCAACGGGACTCGGCGGCCGCATCGTCGGCTCGGAATCGGAGCGCGGCGAGACCACGCGCGACGCTGGCCCCAAGTATCTGAACTCGCCGGCGACGCTCCTCTTCGACAAGAGCCGCACGCTGTACCTCATCGATCGCGCCAAGTCGGCCATGCGCAAAGAGGGAGTGGCCGTTCTCGTCGAAGGCAACACCGACGCGCTGATGGCCCACCAGCAGGGCTTCGAGAACGTCGTGGGCACGCTCGGCACCGCGCTGACACCCGCCCAGGTCGAACTTGTCACCCGATATGCGCCGCGGATCGCACTCGCATATGACGTCGACGCAGCCGGGCAGGGCGCGGCCACGTTCGGCGCAACAGAGCTTTCCGCGCTGGTCGGCGAGATCGAGCGCAGCGCACATCGCGGCAGGCTGACGGACGTCGGCGTGGTCCGGCTGCCGGACGGCAAGGATCCCGACGAGGTGATGCGCGACGAACCCGACGGGTGGCGCAGCGCCACGAGCGAGCCGCAGCCGATCGTCGAGTACCTGATCGACACGTTCGCCCGGCGCCACGATCCGCGCACCCTGGCCGGCCGCGAGAAGCTCGTCGCCGCGGTCATGCCCACTATCCGCCGCGTCACCAACCCGACGCAGCGTGACGGTTATCTCCAGCTGCTGGCGCGTCGCAGCGGCGTCGAGGACCGCGTGCTGCTGGAGGAGCTGCGCCGGCCGGACCAGGCTGCCCGGGTGGTCGGTCGGCCGTCCGACTCACACGTCGGAGCCAAGATCAACCTCGAAGCTGTCCTGTCCAGCCCGGATGCACTGGATCCCGAGGCCGTCGCGCGAACGCTGGAGCCAATCGAAGCGGCCCTTCTGCGCGTTCTCCTGGTCCGTCCGTACGTCCGGGACGACCTCCTTGGTCGTCTCTCGGCTGAGCTGTTCGTGACCACGCCAGCGCGCGAGTTATGGCGCCAGATCGACCGGACGCCGTCAGCCGGCTTCGACCGCGCCGCGTTCGTGGAGGGGCTGGACCCGACCCTGGCGGCCGTGGCCCGGACGCTCTTCGCGCGCACGGACCCGCTTCCCGATGACGACGGCGCGCTCCGCCAGTCGGTCGAGCAGAGCCTGCTCGGCCTGGAGCGGAACCGCATGACGGAGCGGCTCGAATTCGTCCGCGCCGAGCTCTCGGAAGCCGAATCTGCCAACGACGACGAAAGTGCCGAGCGCCTGCGGCGCGAGGTGCTCGAGCTACAGACACAGCGCCTCGATCTCGACCGACGGCGCGAAACGACCACCGTACTCAATCAACGAAGAAACAAGACACCGGCCGCAGCGGCCGCAGCAACGGGAGGTAGGGCATAACCATGGATGTAGGCGACAAGCAACTGGTAGCCAGCGTTCTCGAGCGAGGCAAGCGTCGCCGTGACGACGACAGCATGCTCGACAACAAGGATGAGCTCGAGGAGCAGGGCAACGGCATCTCCGCCGCGGCCGAGCTGGGCGTCGACGTCGCGATCGACGACGCCGACAAGACGCCCTGGGAGGAGCCGCCCGCCAAGCTCGACCCGCGAGTAGCGGAGGAGCCCACGGCCGAGGAGCTGGACGCGATCGCCGCCGACATGATCGGCATCGACGACCCCGTGCGAATGTATCTAAAGGAAATCGGCAAGGTGCCACTGCTCAACGCCGAGGAAGAGGTCGTCCTGGCCAAGGCGATCGAGCTCGGCGAGCAGATCATCGACGAGCCGGAGAAGGCCGTGCTCTCGCTGTGGGAGTGGACCAAGAACGAGACCGAGTCCAAGTCTCGCGAGAAGCACCCACAGCATCGGCTCCCATACAAGGACGAGACCGATCGCATCGTGCGCGGCGCCTTCGCGGCGGCCGAGAAGGACGGGCTGCTACAGCCGACGCCCGACTTCCATTTCGTCAAGGCCGCGAAGTCGGTCGAGTCAGACCAGACCAAGGCGACGATCAAGGAGGCGCGCGCGGCTGTTGGCGCGTACAACGACGCGCCCAACGCCGAGAACTTCACGAACCTGGCCGACTTTGCCTTCCGCGCGGTCCATTCGAGCGACGCCGAAGCACATGAGAACCCCGCCCTGCGTGCCCTGTACGACTGGACGCGCGAGGTCGCTCACGAGGCCCTTCGCCGCTGGATCCTGGGCGGCCACGATCCGGAGCTCGTCACCGAGATGGGCTGGACCCTGGAGCAGGATCTCTCCCTCAAGCCGCGCGATCGGCGCGGCGTGCTGGTACGCATCGGGCGCGAGGGGAGGGAGCAGCTGACCTCCGCAAACCTGCGCCTCGTAGTGTCGATCGCGAAGAAATACATCGGCCGCGGCATGTCGTTCCTGGACCTGATCCAGGAGGGCAACATCGGCCTGATTCGGGCGGTCGAGAA
>CAZXLP010000061.1:0-7755 GCA_964642085.1 uncultured Anaerolineaceae bacterium | reverse complement strand
GGCCACGCGTCCCAGTTCGCGCGCGCATCGGTGCGGGAATCGAGCTCGGCCTCGAGCTCGGCCGGCAGTTCAAGTCGATCGACAGAGTCGAAGATGCTCCAGCTGCCGTCGGCCTTCGCACGCTCGATCACGGCGAGGCCAGCGGGCGTTATCAGGCCCGCAGCCGTCATCCGTTCGATGCGCCGCTTGTTGTAGCGCGACCATGGGCTGCCCGGGCGGCGCGGGGCGAAGTAGAGCTTCGAGCGGCGGTCATCAACGGTGCCCGCCTGGCCGTCCACCCAGCCGAAGCACAGCGCCTCCTGTATGGCAGTCTCGTAGTCGATCTGTGGGAGGCCAGACTTCGGCCGGCCCGTTACCAGCCAGGCACCGTCCGAAGTCGAGTGGTTCTTCTCGAGCCAGTTGCGCCATGCCTGCCGATCCGCAGGCTGCACCGGGGGCGCGTTGTCGAGCTTCACCTCGACTTATGTGCGCTCAGACCCGGCCTTGCCAGATCCCGACGGCTTCGAACTTCATCGGGACGTCCACCAGGATCAGCTCGCTGGGCTGCTCGGCGATGATCGCAACGCGCTCCTCGTCGGTGATCTTGGCCGCGTCGCCCGTCCCGAGCGCCGCATCGGCCACCCGCACTGCGCCATCGATCACGTAGAGATACGCGCCGCGACCGAGGCCGAGTTGATGGACGACCTCGACCTCCGGTTCCAGGCGCGCCACGTGAACCGACGCGTCCTGGTGGACCTTGACGACGTCTGTGCCCTCCGGACCGATGACCTTGAGCAGCTTGTTCGTTCGATCGGCCTTGGTGAACTCGCGCTGCTCGACAGCCGGCGGGAGGTCAGGAGTGTCGGGCAGGATCCAGATCTGGATGAAGCGCATCGGCTCGGTCTGCGAGGCGTTGCGCTCGGAGTGGAGCGCACCCGAGCCGAGCGTCATCCGCTGCACCGATCCCTGTGGCAACGGACCGAACGGTCCGCCGACGTTGTCCTCATGGCCGAACAGACCCTCGACGACGTAGGTCAGTCCCTCCACGTCACGGTGCGGGTGAAGCGGCCAGACGGCGCCCGGGATCAGCCGGTCGTCGTTGAACACCCGCATCGCGCCGAAGCCGTCGTTCTCCGGGTCGCGGTACGTGTCGAACGAGAAATGCCAGCGCGCGTTGAACCAGCCGCCGTCCGTCTCGTAGATGTCGCGATCGCGCCGAACCTTGATCATTGGTGAAGACTACGGCCGATGGAAATGAACCGACGCGATCGACTTCAGTTTGGGATCTCCGTCACGCCGTACGCGGAGCAGTACCGAGAGATCGTCCAGCAGGTGCTTGCTGCCGAGCGCGGCGGACTGGATCTGGTCGGCATCCAGGACCATCCCTACCAGCGTCGATTCCTGGACACATTCACCCTCATCGGCGACCTGCTGGCGCGGACCCAGCGGCTGCGCTTCTTCCCCGACGTGGCCAGCCTGCCGATGCGTCCGCCGACGATGATGGCCAAGGCTGCGGCATCCCTCGATCTGATGAGCGGCGGCCGACTCGAGCTGGGCATCGGCGCCGGCGCATTCTGGGACGCAGTTGCCGGCATGGGTGGCGTCGTCCGCGAACGTAACGAGCGGCTGGCCGCGCTCGAGGAAGCGATCCACATCATTCGCTTGGCGCTGGACGTTGGCCCTGAACGGCGTGTCGTTCGCGGGCCCGGGCCGTACTACCCAATTCCAGGCTACCCACCTGGCCCAGCCCCGGCGCACCGCGTCGAGATCTGGGTGGGCGCCATGGCTCCGCGCAGTCTCGCCATGATCGGCCGCCTCGCGGACGGCTGGGTGCCAGGCGGCGGCGCGTCGCGAGTCGCGGACTTCCCGTCGCTGATCGCGCGGATCGATGAAGCGGCGCTCGCTGCGGGCCGCGACCCGAGAGCGATTCGCCGCGTGGTCAACATCAGCGGTTCCATCACCGAGGGTGGTCGGAGCGACGGGCCATTGGTTGGTCCGCCGCCGCATTGGATCGAAACCCTCACCCAATGGGGAAACGACCTCGGCATCGATGGCTTCGTCTTCTGGCCGCCAGACCCCGGTACCGATCAGATCGAGCGGTTCGCGGCCGAGATCGTGCCGGCGGTACGCGAGCAGATCTCCCCGCGCGACTGATCGGAGGCTCACCGGTACGATTCGGCGAGCTTGATTTCCGAGACCACCGACGCCGCCGTGGACCTCCCCATCGCACGTCTCCGTGAGGCGCTGTCCGGTCGGGTGATCCTTCCGACAAATCCGGACTTCCCGGACAACGTGTTCCGGCTCAACCAGAACATCCCTCCTCGGGCGCCGCGATGACTCATACCGCCGACTACTGGCAGTCGATGAACAAGGGCGTGATCGCCGACTTCCGCGCGAACGGCGGAGTGGTGAAGAGGCGCAAGCACCCGCTGATCCTGCTGACGACGACAGGCGTGCGGTCCGGTCGCAAACACGTCACGCCGCTTAACTTCAGCCGCGACGGGGATCGCGTCGTGGTCATCGCGTCCAAGGGCGGCTCGGCCATGCACCCCGACTGGTACCGCAATATCGTCGCCAACCCCGAGGTCCAGATCGAGGACGGCGCAGATACGTTCCGGGCCCGCGCCACTACGGCGACGGAGCCAGAGCGGACGCGCCTGTACGACCAGCAGGCGAGAGAGATGAGCTTCTTCGACGGCTAT
The DNA here is from genome assembly GCA_964642085.1 of uncultured Anaerolineaceae bacterium. Classification (GTDB taxonomy): domain Bacteria; phylum Chloroflexota; class Limnocylindria; order Limnocylindrales; family CSP1-4; genus JALYGJ01. The sequence goes on along the minus strand of CAZXLP010000061.1, from coordinate 5,074 downwards.
CGCAAGCGGGTGAAGACGCGCGAAATCCCGGTCGTCATCTTCGAACGGATCGACTAGCGGAGCGAAGTTGGCTCTGAAGGTCAGCTGGCAGCAGGCGCTCGCCTGGCGGATGGAGCGCCACCTGCTCAACCCGGTCACCGACGTCCCGGTCGAGGACATCGTCCGTCGGCTGTGCGGCGTGCAGGCACAGGTGGCGTCGTCGGCGCAGCTTGCGATCCGAATCAGGCAGTCGAATTCGAAGGCGGTGGAAGTTGCCCGCGCCCTGTCCGACGGTCGACTGATCAAGACGTGGGCGATGCGCGGGACGCTGCACCTGTTGACGCCCGAGGATGCCGGAGCCGTCCTCTCTCTGATGGCTGCGGGCAAGTGGTGGGAAACGCCTCGATGGGAGCGCTATTTCGGCGTTTCGCCGAAGCAGATGGAGGCGCTGCGGTCGATCGTGGGCGAGATCCTGGGCGACCGGGCGCTGACGCGCGAGGAGCTGGTGGCCGAAGTGACCAAGCGCCCCGGGTTCGACCACCTTGGCGATGCGCTCAAGTCGGGCTGGGGCGTGGTCCTCAAGCCGCTCGCATGGCAGGGCGACATCGTGTTCGGGCCGAGCCGAGGAACGCGGGTTACGTTCATGCGCCCGCAGGTTGCGAGCAAGGCATGGGCCGGTATTCCCGAGCCGGAGGAAGCATGGTCGACGGCCATCCTGGCCTACCTCGGCGCCTATGCCCCGGCGACGATCGACAACTTCTCCGCCTGGCTCTCCCGCGGGACAATCTCCAAGCGGCAGCTCCGGACGTGGTTCGCCGAGCTCTGCGATCGGCTGGCGGAGGTCGAGGTCGACGGGGAAATGCGATATGTCCTCTCCGAGCACGTCGACGCGCTGGCTTCGACTGCCCCGACGTCGACCGTCCGGCTCCTGGCCGGCTTCGACCAATGGGTGCTCGGGCCGGGGACGGACGACACCCACGTCGTTCCGACAGCGCGACGGCGCGCCGTCAGCAAACAGAGCGGCTGGATTGCGCCGGTGGTCGTGGCGGGCGGAGTCGTCAGCGGAACCTGGGAGCTGAAGGCAGATCGCGTTGAGGTCGCCTGGTTCAGCGAGGCCGGCAAAGCGCCGACCAGGCCGCTCAAGGCAGAGGTTGCCCGCCTATCGACGATCCTGGGACGCAAACTGACCCCGGCCATCAGCCTGGCCTAGCATGCTGACGATGTCGACCAAGCCGGCTGACGACTTCCCCATGGATGCCTTCGGCGCGCTGGTCAGGCGCCTGCCGAGCTACGCGCGTCTGTCCTGGGCGCTGGCGCGTGACCCACGTCTGTCACGCGCGCGGCGGGTTGCCGTGCTCGCCGGCGCGGCCTACGTCATTTCGCCGATCGACTTCGTGCCCGGGATCATCCCGGTCGTCGGCCAGCTTGACGACATGCTCGTCGCCCTCGGCGCCATCAGGCTCGCCCTGAACGGCTTAAAGCCAGAGTTCCGCGCTGAACGCTCGCCGCTGCAGGGCTCAGCGAGGCCGACATGGACGCCGACCTGCGCACAACCGGCGCCATCGCGGCCTGGCTGGCCCGGTCGAGTGTCCGGCTCGGCGTGCGTGTAAGCCGTGGCGTGATCGACCTGGGCAAGCGTCTCATCAATCGGTGAATCCGCCGTGAGGGTTCTGGCCGGCGTGCCGATCACGTACGAGGTCAGCGGCGGCGGGAAAACGCACGCGCCCATGATCATCGCGACTGTTGGAGGAGTCGAGGCCCGGCTGGTGCTCGACACCGGCTCGGAGGTTCACCTCGTCAACGAGGAATTAGCCGACGAGCTCCGACTCGCCAAAGAGCCAGGCGAGGAGGGGACCGATCACAGCGGCGCGACCATGCCCAGCTGGAACGTCGGCGACGTCGGGATATCGATGGGCGCCGCCGATCTGACCCTGCACGAGGTTGTCGCGATCCCAGCTCCGCCGCCCTTTACCGGCTGGGGAATTCGCGGGATTCTGAGCCCACAGAACCTGCACCCGACGGCTGTGACTGTGATCGACATGGTGGCCAACGAGCTCCTGCTGGTCGAAGGCACCGATGAACAGGTTGCCGACTTCCTGCGTTCCCGGACACCCGCGCTGACCTTGCTCACGCTGGCCAGGGACGCCCGATTCCCCAGTGTGGTGGTGACGGCGGAAATCGAGCCCTTCGAGGGCATCCCGACGATGCTGAACACCGGTGGCAAGCGCACGGAGTTCTCGAAGGCTGCCGTTCCGGGGTTGTCGGTGGGCGCATCCGAGCGACTTGGTGGCGGCGTCAGCGGCTCAGATTACGCCGGCGGATCGGTCGGCCCTCAAACGCTCGTCGTCCACGGCAAGCGCCTGTCAGTGCCCGCGCTGGCAGTACGTGAACAGATGCACGACCCCCAGGGCATCGTCGGAGTAGACGTTCTACGCGGGACCGTCCTGTGCTGCGCGGCTGACCGCGAGCGCCCGGTCTATTGGTGCGTTCAGGCAGCCCAGGACTTGTAGTTCGGCGGCCAGTCGTTAGCCGTGGCACGCTCGCCGAGAACTGCGTGCTCCACGAACAGCTCGTACAAGGGGTACGAATCGTGGACCGTGAAGAACCAGCCGGCTGCGACGGCCGACCTGGTGGCCTCGTCCTCGATCAGGTGCGCACGGCCGCGAACCATGAACTCGCTCGGAGCGGCAGGATCCATGTGCATGTGTAGCGCATATCGGCCGTCTTCATCGAGATCTCGCCGCTTCGCTGAGCCCGCCTGTACGAAGGTGTAGAGGTGCCCATCGACTACTCCGGCATTGACCGGGTGCGCACGGGGCGGAGCGTCGCCGCGGACCGTGACGAGGAGCGCCTCGCCGTCACCGTTGCGATACATCAACCCTCGGCCTGTGGCCGCGAGGGCAGGCGCAGCGGCCGCGAACTCACTCCACGTAGCCATTCCGCCCGCGTCGGTAGCATCGCCAGGATGTCTGTGCGGCGTTGGCGGTTGGTTCTCCGTCAATCGGCTTCGTTGCCGCCGATGGCGTGGGTCCTGCGGGCCCGGGCGCCTGTCGCGGAGCTCACCTTTGGGCGCCTGGTCCGTGCCACTGACGCGGGCGTTTTCGAAGGTACTTGGGTGGGCGACCCCGATGAGCTCGGACCCCTGCGCTCGACGACGACATTCGGATCAGGCGTCCTGATCGACGACGACGGGCTCCATCTCATTCCGCCCGGGCACATGCTTGAAGGGGTCTATGCCTGTCGACGGCCGGGTGAGCTGATTGCGGCCAACTCACTCGTTGGGCTGCTCGTCGCCGCCGGCCTGGAGCTCGACCCGAGAGTCGCGTATCCGCAGCTGTTCAACGAGTCGGTCGATGGCGTCATGCATACGACCATCCCGACCGCGAGCGATCCGATCGCGGCAACCTTCCACGACAACCTGCGCCTGGATCCTGACGGCCGACTGACCGTCGTGCCGAAGCCACGCGAGAAGCCCTTCACGACCTTTGGCGACTACCGCCGCCGGCTGTCGGATGCACTGGCGTCGGCGGTAGAGAACGCGCCGGCCCTCGAGCCTGTCGTGACCGTCTCGTCGGGCTATGACGGGGCCGCCGTGGCAGTGCTGGCAGCCGAGCTCGGCTGCCATAGGGCGGTGACGATCAGCGAAGGCAAGCGCGTGCCCGGTAGCTCGAGCCTGGACGACAGCGGCGAGGAAGTCGGGCGACGCCTTGGGATGGAAGTTGGCGTTTACGAGCGACTGGCATACATGCGTCGTGACGATCTCCCGGAGGCCGAGTTCCTCGCCACCGGGTTCACGGGCGAGGAGGTCGTCATGTCGGGGATGGAACCCGCGCTCGCAAGCCGGACGCTGGTCACCGCCTTCTTCGGCGATGGAATGTGGTGGGCGAACCGTCCGCCTCGGCCGATTCTGTGGCGATCGGACCAGTCAGGCTCGTCGCTGGGCGAATACAGGCTGCGCGTCGGGTTCATCCACGTGCCGCTGCCGTCCTTCGGCGGCGAGCAATATCGAGTCACTCAGCAGATAAGCCGCTCTGCCGAGATGCGGCCGTGGTCGAACGGCCGCGCCTACGACAAGCCGATCGCGCGCCGAATCCTCGAGGAGGCCGGCATTCCGCGAGGCACGTTCGGCGAGATCAAACGCGCTGTGAGCGCCACCATCCACGTCGACGGTCCGGCTGCGTTGGCGCCGGCGACGGTGGCCTCTCTGGAAGCGTTCGCAGCGGCCGAAGGACGTCGCGTCGCGTTTACGCGTCGGTCATTCCCGACCTGGCGGCGGGCCATCCTCAAGGCGAGCCGAAAGTTCGGCGCAGAATCGGTGGCCTGGCGGGCTGAGCGCCGGAAGTTTGACCTCGGCGTCGTCGAGCCGTCGTTCGGCTCGTTGCTGCTCCGTTGGGCAGTGAGCGTCGTCCGTCCGCGCTACTAGACGTCGGACTAGCGCGAGTGCTACGAGATTGTTGGCTGATCACGCATTCGTGCCATGCCCGGAAACCTTGCGGGCCGTCACAGTGAACTCATGTTGAGTCTCCTGTTTCGGCTGTGGGCATTAAGACGCCTGTGGCAGATGGTCCGCGGCACTCGCCGGACACCAACGACAAGCCGCAGGTAGGTCAGTTATTGGGGTTTTCCCCAATAGAGAAGGAACCAGCCTCGGCCTAACCTCCGGCCATGCTGTGGGGCAGCCCCACCGGCATAGGCGCTCACCGTGCGATCGACGTTGTTTGTCGCCATGTTCGTGACCGCGTTCGTAACCGGATGCGCTGGCCCAGGTCCGGCCGCCACCGGGGGCCCATCTGCCCCATCAACCAGTTCCACACAGGGGACGTCTAACCGTCAGCGAAGAGGAGGAATGACCCCGCTTCGGACTCCAGGAGGCGATGGGGTATACTGCGTACTCGCCGCGTTGTGCGGTGGCACCGTGTGATCGCGTCTTCTCGAACAGGTCGTGCGTCAGTGTTAGTCGTTCGAGAAGACTTTGGAGGGTCACTGTGACCACCGGTACCATCAAGAAGGTCGTTTCCGAGCGCGGATTCGGCTTCATCACAACCGCGGATGAGAAGGACTACTTCTTCCACCGCAACGCGCTTGATTCCTCGCT
>CAZXLP010000060.1:0-7906 GCA_964642085.1 uncultured Anaerolineaceae bacterium | reverse complement strand
TCATCCACAACGGCATCATCGAGACCTTCAAGGCGCTGCGCGATGGCCTTCGTGATCGGGGCCACAAGCTGAAGTCAGAGACTGACACCGAGGCGCTCGCCCACCTGATCGAGGAGGCATACACCGACGACCTCGCCGAGGCTGTGCGTTTTGCCCTCAATCAGGCGCACGGGGCATACGCGGTCGCCGTCATGCACGCGATCGAGCCCGACCGGCTCGTTGGCGCTCGCTTGAATGTGCCTCTGATCGTCGGCCTTGGTGACGGCGAGAACTTCCTGGCGTCCGACGTCGCGGCGGTCCTGCCGCACACGCGTCGGGTGATCTTCCTCGAAGAGGGGGACGTGGCGGACATCACTGCCATTTCGGTGGCCGTGACCGGTGTCGACGGATCGCCCCGCGAGCGGCTCGTCCACGACATCGACTGGTCGATCGAGAAGGCGGAGAAGGGCGGCTTCCCTCATTTCATGCTCAAGGAGATGCACGAGCAGCCAGAGGCAATCCGGGCCGCCATCGCCGGCCGGGTGCACGATTCGACGATCGAGCTGGACGAGCTCGAGCCTATCGCCGACCGGTTGAAGAACATCGACCGAGTCGAGTTCATCGCCTGCGGCAGCGCCGCCTACGCGTCGGCTGTCGGTGCCTATGTGTTCCAGGCATGGACCGGCCTGCCGGCGCGCTGGAACGTCGGCTCGGAGTTCCGCTACAGTCCGCCGCCGCTCAACGAGCGCACCCTGGTCATCGCCGTCACGCAGTCGGGCGAGACGGCCGACACGTTGGCGCCGGTACGGCTCGCCCGCGAGCGCGGCGCGCCGGTGATCGCCATAACCAACACGGTCGGCTCGGCGATCACGCGCGAGGCTGATGCGGTGCTGTTTCTCCAGGCAGGGCCTGAGATCTGCGTCGTCGCCACCAAGACCTTCGCCACGCAGGTCACAACCCTCGTCCTGCTCGCGGCGGCGATGGCCAAGGCACGCGGGCTGCTGACACCGGATCGCGAGCGGCAACTGGTGGAAGAGCTGCGCGCGTTGCCCGAGAAGGCCGAACGAGCCCTGACCCTGGCCGAGCCAGCGAAAGAGCTCGCCCGCCGCTACATCAACTCGCGCGGCTTCATGTTCGTCGGCCGCGGCGTCGGCTACCCAGTTGCCATGGAGGGTGCGCTCAAGCTCAAGGAGGTCAGCTACGTCCACGCCGAGGGCTATGCCGCTGGCGAGCTGAAGCACGGTCCAATTGCGCTCCTGGATGTCGAGGTCCCGCTTGTCGCCATCGCGACGCGCTCGACGATGCAGGAAAAGGTGATCAGCAACGTTATGGAAGGCCGCGCGCGCGACGCCCGCGTGCTCGCCGTTGCCACGGAAGGCGACGACGCGATGCTCGACTACGCCGACGACATCCTGTGGGTGCCCGAGACGATCGAGGAGCTCAGCCCCATCCTCGCCGCAATCCCGCTCCAGTTCTTTGCTTACCACACGGCTGTCGCCCGGGGCACGGACGTCGACCAGCCACGCAACCTCGCGAAGTCGGTGACGGTCGAGTAGCAAGAAGAAGCCTATGGCGCTGCCTTCCGTGCCCGAGGGCACGACCGAGCTCGGTATCGACATCATCAAGATCGAGCGCATCGCCGCGGCGCTGAAGCGCTTCGGCGACCGCTTTCCCAAGCGTGTCCTGACCGACTCGGAGCAGCGCTACGTCCGCAACCGGCCACAGAACTTCGCCGGACGCTGGGCGGCCAAGGAGGCGGTGTCCAAGGTGCTCGGGCTCGGCGTGCGCGGGGTGGGCTGGCGCGATATCGAGATCCTTCGCCTGCCGACGGGCGCCCCGTCAGTACGGCTACACGGGCGTGCCAAGACCCGCGCCGAGCAGCTGGGCATGGGCCGCATCGCTGTCTCGATCAGTCACGAAGGGGATTACGCGGTCGCGATCGCGTTCGGCATCCGCACAGCCGGTGGGACATTCATCTTCCCGCCCGACATCGAGGAACGCCTCGACAGTCGCGAGCGGCAGATACTGGCGCGAATGGAGCGACTGAGGGACCTGGAACGCGAGAGCCACAGTGGCGGAGGCTGACGCCGCGGCCGTAATCCGTCTTGACGAAGCCTACTGCGCGCGTTTGCTGCCGCGCCGCGACCCGACCGGCCACAAGGGCACGTTCGGTACCGTGATCTGCGTCGCCGGCTCACACGAGTACGTCGGTGCCGCGCTGCTCACCGCAACTGCCGCGGCACGTGGCGGCGCCGGCCTGGTGGTTCTCGCCGTTCCCCAGTGGATGTGGTCAGTCGTCGCCGGTCGCGTCCCTGAGGTCGTGATCCAGAGCCTCTCGGGCGCCGAGGCCGCAGGCGACCTTGATCCTCAGGTTGCGTGGGCCGCCATCGACGCGCGGCAACCCGATTCGCTCGTCGTAGGGCCTGGTGTCACCGCAACACAGGGCTATCGAGCGCTGCTTGGCACCCTGCTGCTGGAGCGGGGCGCACCGATGGTGATCGACAGCGGAGGCCTGACGCTGCTCGCCTCGATGCCAGGTTGGGCCAGTTCAATCGGCCGGCCACTGGTACTGACTCCGCACCCGGGCGAGTTCGCGCGGTTAACGGGCGCTCCGGTGGGTGCGACCGATGACGAGCGCCTGGAGCGATGCGCCTCGGCGGCACGGCAATTCGGCCAGGTGGTCATCCTCAAGGGTGCGCGCACTGTCAGTGCCGCGCCCGACGGACGAGTCGCCGTTGCGCCCTTCGCCAACCCGGCGCTCGCCACCGCGGGCAGCGGCGACGTACTCGCCGGGTTGATCGGGGCCCTGCTTGCGCAGGATGTCGAGCCGTTCGACGCGGCCTGTCTGGGCGTTTACCTGCACGGGATCGCGGGCGAGAGGATCAGCGAACGGCTAGGCGATTCGGGCCTCCTCGCCTCTGATCTGCCGTACGAGATCGCCGTGGCGAGATATGAGTTGGCGAGGGATCGTGTCGACTGATTCCATCGACGCACGGCTGGCCGCCGCCGGCCTCCCTGCGCTGCCGCGCCACGTTTGGCTGGAGATCGACGAGGGGGCTTTGGCGGGCAATCTTGGGCTCGTGCGCGAGATGGTTGGCCCGGGCGTCGAGATCAATGCCGTGGTCAAGGCCGACGCCTATGGCCATGGTCTGCTGCCGGTCGGTCTGGCTTTCGAGGGGGCCGGCGCGAACCGGCTGTGCGTGGCCTCGCTCGACGAGGCGCTGGCCCTGCGCGAGGGCGGCGTGAGGATCCCGATCCTGGTGCTGTTCGCTATCCCCGCCGGGGAGGTTCTGGTCGCCGCCGCGAAGGGCATCGAGATCGTCGCCGCGGACCATCCAGGGATGGCTGCGACGCTGGATCGCTGGGTCGCGGAGGGCTCAGAAGGTGAGCTCGTCGTTCACGTCGAGGTCGAGACCGGCCTGACCCGCGGTGGCGTCATGCCGGAGGATGTGCCCGCGATGATCGCGCGCCTGAATGAGGCGCCGCGCGTCAGGGTCGCCGGGCTATGGACGCACATGGCGTCCGCTGAGAACCAGAGCGTCACCGCCGCCCAGGTTGCCGAGTTCGACCGCGCCGCCGCGCTCGTCCGTGCTGCTGCTTTGCCTCTCCCAAAACGCCACGTGGCCGCGACCGGCGGGATCTTCACAGGTCGTGCTCCCGTCTATGAGGGAGTGCGCATCGGACTGGCCCTCTACGGACTGCTACCCGCCGATCTGCCAATGCCCGAACCTGAGCGACTGCTCGCCCAGAGGCTGCGCCCGGCAATGGCGCTCAAGAGCCGGGCGCTGCGAATCGAGCGGTTCCCTCCCGGCGTGGCAGTCAGTTACGGCGGCCGCTGGCGCACCGAGCGCGAGTCGGTCATAGCAACTTTGCCCGCTGGCTACGCCGACGCAATACCTCGACCAGCTCCATGGGGCGAAGCGCTGGTGCGCGGTGCACGCGTGCCGCTCGTCGGGACCGTGGCAATGGACGCCGTCATGGCCGACGTCACGGATGTCCCCGACGTCACCATTTATGACGAATTCGTCTTGCTCGGGTCTCAGGGAGGCCAGCAGATCAGTGCTAGTGAGCTGGCGCGAGCGCGCAACACGATTCCCTGGGAAGTGGCAACTGGCATGTCCTACCGCATACCCCGGGTGTACCATGCCGACTCGGTACTAATGGGGCTCCGGACACTCAATGCGGAGACCCGGGTCTCGACCACCGGCGTATCCACAAGGGGAGATCGATGAGCGGACCCGGCGCCCCGGAAGAGCTTCGCTTCGATGACCCGGTCGAGTACGTCGCGCGCGAGATCCAGCTGTACGGCATGACCGGCCCGGCGATGATGTTCCTGGAGGCCAGCCGCCCGTATCGCGCGTTGGGCAGCCAGGCGATGCTGTTCTTCGACCCCGTTCTGAACTCGATCTTCGGCGGCGGATCGGCCGCCATGCAGCGCGTGCTGGCCGACGAGGCGGGCATCGAACGGCTCATCGAGCGGCTCGAGGAGATCGACGAGGAGCCCGGCTGCGACGCCTGAGGCGCCCGATCTTCCGATAACCGGCAAACTGGAGATGTGACCACCAGCACGACCACCAGTTCTTCCTTGTCTGCCGCGCCCACTGCCGTCGTTCACACACGCTCGGTCGACCAGACGCGAGATTTTGCCGCGGCCCTCGCTGCTGTAGCACAGGCGGGTGACCGCATCGCCCTCGTTGGTCCGCTCGGCGCGGGTAAGACGCAGTTCGCCAAGGGCTTCGCGCGCGGCCTCGGCGTGACCGAGGTGGTCAACAGCCCGAGCTTTACGCTGATGGCCGAGTACTCCGGCCGTCTGTCGCTCTACCACCAGGACCTCTACCGGCTGTCAGGAGCCGAGGAGGCAATCGCGGGCGGCATGGTCGACGAGCGTCAGCTGAATGGCGTGACCCTGAGCGAGTGGGGTGATCGCCTGACCGAGGAGCTGGATCCGGCTCGTCTAACGATCTCCATCGAGGAGGCCGCCGACGATGAACGGCGGATAACGATCACGCCGGCCGTCGCTGATCATCGGCGATACCTGGAGGCCGCCACGAGTTGGTTGAAGGAAGCGAAGGCGAACCGTTGAGCGGAGGGGGCTTGATCCTTGCGCTGGACACGGCGACCCGGCATCCGACACTCGCATTGGTCGGCGCGGATGGCGGCGTAGTCGACGAGCTCCAGTGGGAAAGCGAGCACCGACACGGTGAGCAATTGCTGGAACGCCTCGATGAGCTGCTGTCCGCGGCAGGTGCGATTCCGCCGGATCTTGCTGGGGTAATAGTCGGGGTCGGGCCAGGCAGCTTCACCGGCCTGCGCATAGGGCTCGCGACAGCGAAGACAATCGCGTACAGCCTCGACATTCCGATCGTTGGCGTGTCGACTACCCAGGCCCTTGCCCTCGCAGCCGTGTGGGGTGACGGCGCGCGGCATGAGGTCGCGGTGGCATTGCCTGCCGGCGCGACAGATCGGTACGTCGACCGCATGATCATCGAAGGCGAGAGCGTGGTCGATCCGGAACCGGCGCAGCTCGTGGCCGGCCAGGCTGCGTTCGCCGAAGCGGTCGGTGACGCAGAGCTGATCGCTGTGGACCTGGCCGGCGCAGAGGACATCTCGGACGAAGCGATTGAGCGTGGTCAGGCCGCACTGGCGGGTCTCGGCCGGGCGCTCGCCAGGCTGGGTACGCATGCACTCGCAGCTGGGCCGCACGAGGACGTGGCGCGGCTTGTGCCGGCGTACGTTGCGCTTCCGCGCGGAATCGCGACGGCAGCTGCGGAAATGACGTGGTCGCCCGACCTCCGCTGAGGCTCAGAGTCGAGCGAATGACGCTCGACGACGTAGCCGCCGTGCATCGCATCGAGAGTGCCTCGTTTCCCGTGCCGTGGCCTGACTACGCGTTCCGCCAGGAGATCCAGACGAACCGCCTGGCGCACTACGTCGTAGTGCGTGCCGGGAGCGAGACGGTCGGTTACGGCGGCCTGTGGCTGATGGTCGACGAGGCACACATCACCACGATCGCAGTGCTGCCCCAGTGGCGCCGGCACGGCATCGGAGGGCGGCTGGTGCTCGAGCTCATGCGCGTCGCGCGCGACCTCGGCGCGCGCCTGATGACGCTCGAGGTCCGGCTGTCGAACGGCCCGGCGCGCTCCCTGTACCAGCGGTTTGGCTTCCATCCCGTTGGCATTCGTCCGCGCTATTACTCGGACAATGGCGAAGACGCGCTGATCTTGACCACCGAGCCGCTATCGAACCCACACATGGCAACACGCTTTGCCGAGCTCGAGCAGCGCTACGGCGGTGACTCCGCGGACAACCTGGAAGAACGCGAGGAGGCCGGTTGACAGGCCCTCGCGCGAATGGCGGCCGGATCCTCGCCGTCGAGACGTCGTGTGATGAGACCGCCGTTGCGGTCGTCGAGAACGGCCGGCGCATCGTCGCGAACGTGGTGGCAAGCCAGGTCGCGCTCCACAGCACGACCGGTGGGATCGTGCCCGAGGTCGCCGCCCGTGCCCACCTGCGCTGGATGATCCCGGTGCTCGAGGACGCTCGCTCACACGCGGGCATCGATGATTGGTCGGGCATAGAAGCGGTCGCCGTCACCGAGGGCCCGGGGTTGGCCGGCTCGCTGTTGGTGGGGATCACGATGGCCAAGACCCTGGCGTGGGTCCACCACCTGCCGCTGGTGCCGGTAAATCACCTGGAGGGGCATATCTATGCAGCCTGGCTGCTGGATCCCGACGAGGACGAGAAGCCGGAACCTGAGTTCCCATTGATCGCGCTGGTGGTCAGCGGTGGCCACACCTTCCTGGTCGAGATGAAGGACCACCTCCAGTACCGCTTGTTGGGCCAGACGGTCGACGACGCGGCCGGCGAGGCGTTCGACAAGGTCGGCCGGCTGCTTGGTCTGCCATATCCCGGTGGACCGGCGATCATGCGCGCGGCCGAGGGCGCGCAGCATCGCGATCGGCCATTCCCGCGCGCCTGGATGGGTGACACGTTCGACTTCTCGTTCAGCGGTCTGAAGACGGCTGCCCGACGCGAGGTCGCGCGGGAGATGGGCGTCGAGCCAAATGCCATGGCGACCGACGGGCGGACGTTGCCCGACTCATCTGTCGCCGAGCTCGCCTACGGCTTCCAGGAGTCGGTCGTTGACGTCCTTTCGTCAAAGACGCTGCGAGCGGCCGAGGAGAGCGGAGCGCGGACGATCGTTGTCGGCGGAGGAGTGGCGGCGAACAGCGTCCTGCGCAAGCGAATCGAAGAGGGCGCCGCGGCCCGTGGCATTCGGACGCTCGTTCCGCGGCCGGCGCTGTGCACTGATAACGCGGCGATGATCGGCGCAGCCGGGTTCTTCCGAGCGCGAGCCGGGGAGCGCGGCGGGTCCGACCTGGCCGCCAAGCCGGCGCTCAAGCTCGCCGTCGCACAACCGGTCTGACCTTCGTGGCTCGGACGGCTGTGGTCGATGAGCTCGATCCGCGTCACCTGTCCGCCGAGAGGGTTGAACGCTACCTCCGCAGGCACGGCCTGGGCGCCAGCAAAGGCCGCAGCCAGAACCATCTCGTGGACAATCGCGTGCTCGAGGACATCGTCGATGTTGCCGCCCCTACGCCAGGTCGGCGAATCCTCGAGATAGGGCCTGGGCTGGGAATCCTGACGAGTGCGCTGCTCGAACGCGGGGCCAACGTGACGGCGGTCGAGATCGACCCCCGGCTGGTGGGCCACCTCCGGACGCGTTTCGCGGAGGTCGGGGAGGGCGGCCTGCGGTTGATCGAGGCGAATGTGCTCGACGTGCCCATCGCGGATCTCGTCGAGCCCCCCTACGACGTAGTCGCCAACCTGCCGTACCACATCACCAGTCCGGTACTGCACCGGCTCCTTGGCGACGAACCGCGACCAGAGCGGTTCGTGCTGATGGTCCAGCGCGAGGTCGCCGAGC
>CAZXLP010000059.1:0-7915 GCA_964642085.1 uncultured Anaerolineaceae bacterium | reverse complement strand
GGGCAAGATCCCTTTTGTCATCAGCGGCCAGGGCCACGAGGGCGCACAGGTCGGCATCGCTTACTCGCTCCGCAAGAGCCACGACTGGATGGTTCCCTACTACCGGTCTGTCGCGTCTCTGATCACCTTCGGTATGAGCCCGCGCGAGATCATGCTCGCCCAGTTCGCGCGCGGCGTGGATCCGTCGTCGGGCGGCCGCCAGATGCCCGGCCATTACGGGATAAAGGAGCGCAACATCCTGTCCGTCTCCTCGCCTGTGGCGACGCAGCTTCTCCACGCGACGGGCATCGCCTGGGCGGCCAAGCTGCGCAAGACCGAACAGGTCGTCATCACCTACATCGGCGAGGGATCGAGCAACCAGGGCGACTTCCACGAGGGGCTCAACTTCGCCGGCATCCATCGATTGCCGGTCATCTACGTGGTCGAGAACAACGGCTACGCCATCAGCGTGCCGATGGCCCTCCAGTCGGCAGTGGAGGACATCGCCATTCGCGGCGCGGGCTACAACATGCCCGGCGTAATCGTCGATGGCTCCGACGTTCTGGCGTGCTATCGCGCCGGCAAGGAAGCGATCGATCGCGCGCGGGCGGGCGAGGGCCCGACCCTCATCGAGGCCAAGGTCTCCCGACTGACGGCGCATTCGTCCGACGACCAGCAGACGAAGTACCGTACGGCAGAGGAGTTGGAGTCAGAGAAAGGCAAGGATCCCCTGCCGATGTTTCGCGATCAGCTGCGCGCCGCAGGAATGATCGATGAAGCGGGCGAGGCAGCGATCCTGGCCGAATCACGAAAGGTCGTCGAGGACGCGACGGACTGGGCGGAATCCCAGCCGGACCCAGACCCCGCCACTGCCCAGCGGCACGTCTACGCCAGCGAGCCGCCAGCACGGATGGACGACCCGCTGTGGAGCGGCGTCCGTTTCATCGGCGACGGCGGGCCGTTCGGCGTCCTGAAAGGCGAGGACTAGCGCCGTGGCCGTCATTACCTACATCGAGTCCGTCCGCGACACCCTCGCGCAGGAGATGCGCCGCGACGAATCGATCGTCGTGCTGGGCGAGGACGTGGGCAAGAAAGGCGGCGTTTTCCTGGCCACCGACGGCTTGTACGACGAGTTCGGCGGCGATCGCGTGCTCGACACCCCCTTGAGCGAGTCGATGATCGTGGGCGTCTCGATTGGTGCGGCTGTCGCCGGCATGCGGCCGGTTCCCGAGATTCAGTTCGCGGACTTCATCTTCCCGGCGTTCAACCAGATCCTGTCCGAGGCGGCGCGGATGCGTTATCGCTCCAACGGAGCCTTCTCGGTGCCCATGACAATCCGATCTCCCTATGGCGGCGGCGTCCATGGCGCGCTCTACCACAGCCAGTCGGTCGAGGCCTTCTTTGCCCACATCCCTGGGTTGAAGGTGGTCATCCCGTCAACGCCGTACGACGCGCGCGGGCTGCTCCGCTCGGCGATCCGCGACGACGACCCGGTGCTCTTCTTCGAGCACAAGAAGATGTACCGCTCGGTCCGTGGCGAGGTCCCCGACTCGGAGTACACCGTGCCCCTGGGCTCGGCCAAAGTGACCCGCGAGGGGTCGGACGTCACGGTGATCGGGTACGGGCTGATGGCCCACTACGCGCTCGAGGCGGCCGACTTGCTCGAATCGGACGGCGTTTCCGTGGAAGTGGTTGACCTGCGCACGCTTCGGCCACTCGACGGCGAAACGGTCCTGGGCTCGGTGTGCAAGACGGGCAAGGCCGTGATCGTCTACGAGGACAACCGCTTCGGCGGCTTTGGCGCCGAGATTGCCGCGATCCTGGCCGAGGAGGCGTTCGACCACCTGGACGGCCCCATCGTCCGCGTCACCGGCCCCGACGTGCCGGGCGTTCCCTACAACCACGTCCTCGAAGACTGGTTCATGCCCAGCCCCGACCGCATCGCCGACGCCGTCAGGAGACTGGCCGCCTACTGAGCCGCCGTCCGCCGGCCCGCGTCTCGAATCGACTGGCGCCCGTCACCTAGCCCTCGGGTGACTCATATCCAATTGACAGTACCTCGGACGGGCGTTAGCGAGCCATTCTGACCGTCACGCAGCCGCACTAGGACTGGGTGACGGGCATTTAGCCGCTCTGACGCGCTCTCTCCCGCCGCGGCTTTGGATACGAGTCATGCCACGGCTAGGTGACAGGAACCACAGCCCGGCGATTGCCCTGGTTGGATGTCGGAGCCACGTGCGTATCTCAGACCCGCGCGCCGGAAATGCTCGGGCGAACAGTGATGCGTGCCTTTCTACCCGCCTCCGCAGCGTGCTCCGCTCGGGCATAACGAGCAGCCAGCCCACGGTCCGAATGTCCCACCCGAACCGCTCCCGCGCCACATTGGGCCCGAGGCGAACCTTCTCGTCGACCTTCCGGAGCGTGGCCTCGACGGCGGCCAGGTCGGTCTTGATCTCGATCACAAGCAGCACGCCCACCGAGGGCATGAAAGCGAGGATGTCGATCGACCCTCGTTCGCCGTACTCGGAGTAAGTGACCTCGACCTTGACTTCCCAGCCTGCCGCACCCAGGAGCTGGAGTACAGCGGCCACCAGTGAAGCGTGGTCCTCGTCGAGCAGTCGATCGAGCGCACCGGCGCGCCAGCGGACCTCGACTACCAGCAAGGCATCGAGCGAGGCCAGAATCCGTCGCAGAGCAGGCATCTGTGGCAGATGACCTACCTCTGCTCGCGAAATAGTCCGTTGTGAGCATCCGGATCGCAGCGCAAGGTCGGCTTGCCGCCATCCAAGCCGCCGTCGGAGTGCGCGCATGACGCGGCCGATCCGCTGGTCGTCCACGCTGTCATCATCCGCCGACTGAGTTCACCGGCGATCTACCGCGAGTTCGCCGACGCTTATCTCGTTCGCCCGATAGGCACAATCTCCGACATTCGTCGCGTGGATGCCGTCGTCGTCGGTGTCGGGCAGGCAGGCCTGGCGAATCTGGGGCGCCGCCGGCCACGGACCAGATCCTCGCGTGAGTACGCCGGTGTATGGTGGCCGCCGCACCGGGTTGCCTTGCGCTGCCACATGAGCTTCGCCGACACCTCGTTCTTGTGGACGACGCGGAGGTGTTGGTATGCCTGCTCAGCGCACCAGTAGGTCTTTTTTCGCGTGGGCTGCGCTGTCCTTGACCGTCGTCATCGCTTGTGCCGGGCCTTCCGCCGTCGGCTCGGGCGCACCAGCGACGGGCATGCCGACGGGCTCCGTCCCGCCCGATGCGTCCACCTCCCCAGCGGAGAGCGCGGGCTCAAACCCTGCATCCCCGAGCGCAATCTTCGATCCGCCGCAGCCCAGAGACGTAACTGTTGTCCTGGATGCTGAAAACGCGGTCGAGGCGCTCATACCTGTCGAGGGCGGGACCATCAGCGCCACCGGGGCAGACGGCGCGGTCTTCACGCTCGAAGTCCCTTCGGATGCCCTTCTGAACGAGACAACGATGAGCCTGACACCGGTATCAAGCATCACGGGCATGCCATTCGGTGGCGACCAGACGTCAGCCGTCCAGCTTGGCCCCGATGGGCTGTTCCTCCAAAACTTTGCCACTCTGACCATCACACCCGCCACGATGATCCCCGTCGACCAGCAGATCTTTTTTGGCTACCTGGCAGACGGGAAGGATGTGACCTTCGCGCCCCCGATCGTCGGGTCCAGCGAGGTAAAGATCAACGTCATGCATTTCAGCGGCAACGGGGTCACGAATGGCAAGCAGGACTCGCTTGCCGCGGTGCGTGAGACCTTGGGCGGCGATGTTGCTCGACGCCTGAGTAGTCAGATGGCCGAAAAGCTGGGTAGGGAACGAGCGCTCCAGCTCGGCTTCCCAGAAGAGGGCCAGGAATCGATCGACTTGGGCGCGACCTTCGAGGAAGCCTGGAAGCAGTACGAAGAGCAGGTGGTAAAGCCACGCCTGGCCGCGGCCGGAGACAGTTGCGATGCCGGAGAGCTGGCGCTCCAAACCGTTCTCAGCCTTGAGCGCGACAAGGCACTGTTGGGCGCCGGTAGCGAGGAGAACGTATTCACCAAGTACGCGGATCTGTACAACAAGGTCGCTCGCACGTGTGTGATCGAGGAGTTCAAGGCGTGCGTCGAGCACCACCGAATCTTCCTGATGCTCGTGGTCTACCACGGCTTGCTCCAACAGAACGCGATAGTCCCGATATACACGGCCGGCACCCTCAACGAGGCGCGTGATCTGACCGTCAAATGCCTGACCTTCAGACTGGAGCTCGAGTCAGTTGGGAGAATCAACTATCAAGGGCTCGCCTCGGCCGAGTCCACGGTGACCATGGAGCTCATGCTGCGGTATAACCCGGACTTGGGCCTCATCAGTGGCCTCGGCGAATACATCAACACGGATTACGAAGTTCAGCCGCCGGCGAAATGCAGCGTGAAATCGACTCCCGGCGGAGGAACATTCGTCGCGATTGGGCTGCTGTACGAAGTGGAATCTGGCGCTCCTGATTCCGATGGCAACTATCCCGACGCCCACGTAAGCGCTATCACCCTCGCCTACAGCCCGGACAACTCGTCAGAAAAAGCAACACTCACATGCCCGGACCCGCCGGGCGCGCCGAGCATCATTCCTTTTGATGTTCCGACGTGGAGCACGGCGTACTTCGACGCTCATCTCAACGAGCTTGGCGCAGGAGGCATGACAGCCGTCGACTGGGACGTCTCGGGCGGCGAGCTCTTCGCTGAGAAAGAGTGGGACCTGATCGGCGTCGCGGACCCGCTCGGATCCGAAGAGGGCTCGTTCAAGCTCTACCACGTCCCGGGCGGATGAGGCCGATCTGCCGGATCGACGACACGGAACAACATCGGCGACACTAGAGCGCGGAGGCCCGAGCCGTCGGTGCCTGCACTAGGAGACTGACGCCAGATGCCCAAGGTCCAGATGCCGCAACTCGGCGAGAGCGTTGCCGAGGGCACGATCGGCAAGTGGCTCAAAAAGCCGGGCGATCACGTCGACAAGTACGAGCCGATCGTCGAGGTCATCACCGACAAGGTCAACGCCGAGGTGCCGTCGCCCTATGAGGGCACGCTGACCGAGATCCTGGTCCAGGAAGGCGAGACGGTCCCGAACAACACCGAGATCGCCGTGATCGAGTCATCCGGAGCAGCAGCCGAAGCTGAGGCCGCGCCCGCCAAGACCGCCGAGGCAGCGGCAGACGAAAAGCCCGCCCCTGCCGAAAAGCCCGCGCCTGCCGCAACCGAGGGAGGGAATGGTCCAGCAGGCTCGGACGAGCGACCGACCCCCGCGCCGGCCCCCCCCGCGCCTGCCGCAACCGCGCCCTCGATCGAGCAACCGACCGCCCAGCCCGCTGCGTCCGCGGCAACGGCCGTCGCGGCGCCTCAAAAGACTGGCGGCAACGGCGCCGCGGGCCCCGACGGTTACAAGGGCCCGACGACCCCTGCCGTGCGGCGTCTCGCACGCGAACACGGCGTGGACCTGGCGCTAGTCGCTGGCAGCGGCCACTCCGGCCGGGTAACCCGCGACGACGTGCTCAAGTTCGTCGAGTCGGGCGGCGCGAATGTAGCAGCCTCGGCGCCCGCGACCCAGGCGCCAGCGCTGCAGTCGGCTCCCTCGGCCGCGTCGGCTCCATCCGCTCCTTCGCCGGTCGCCCAGGGCGACACACGGAAGCAGCCCTCGCCGATGCGCAAGGCGATTGCCGCGCAGATGACCAAGGCACTCCAGGTGCCCGTCGCCTACACGGTGATCGAGATAGACATGTCCGGCGTGGTCGCGCTGCGCGACAAGACGAAGGGCGCCTACCAGGAGCAGGAAGGCATCAGCCTGACCTACGACGCGTTCGTGGCCAAGGCGACGGTTGAGGCGCTGAAGAAGCATGCCGATTTCAACGCCCACTACACGGATGAAGGCCACTGGCTCCGGCAAGCGATCAACCTCGGAGTGGCCGTCGCCGTCGACGACGGGCTCGTCGTGCCGGTCATCAAGGACGCCGATCGCCTCAGCATCCACGGCCTCAACCGTCAGATTCGCGACCTTGCTGACCGAGCACGAGGACAGAAGCTCCGCCTCG
Organism: uncultured Anaerolineaceae bacterium; assembly: GCA_964642085.1. Lineage (GTDB taxonomy): Bacteria > Chloroflexota > Limnocylindria > Limnocylindrales > CSP1-4 > JALYGJ01. Next base: position 1,857 of record CAZXLP010000059.1, on the reverse strand, counting down.
ACGACATACAGGGTGGCACGTTCACGCTCGACAACACGGGCTGGACCGGCTCGATCATCACCCAGCCGATCATCAACGCGCCCGAGGTCGGCATCATGACCATGGAATCGATCGTCAAGCGGCCAGTCGTGGTTTCCACGCCGAACGGCGATCTCATCGGCGTCCGGCCGATGATGTACGTCTGCCTTGGCTTCGACCATCGTGCGACCGACGGCGCGCAGGCGGGCCGATTCGTGGCCGACGTCAAGGCATGGCTCGAGGCGGTCGACGCCAGCACCGCCATCTGGTAGCCCCGGCGCCGGCACCAGGCCGCCACTGCAATGAAAGTCGTGATCACCGGCGGTGCCGGGTTCATTGGCCGTGTCATCGTCGAACGGCTGGCCGCGCGCGGTGATGAGGTGGTTGCGTTGGTCCGCGATCCCGCCCGCGCCCGGCACCTCAAGCGTGACGGTGTAACGCTCGTCGCCAGCGACCTAAGCAGCGCGGCCGCACTTACCACCCAGATGAAGGGCGCCGACGGGGTGATCCACTCCGCTGGTTCGTACCGGATCGGCATTCGCGCGTCCGAACGGGAACAGATGTGGGACGCCAACGTTGGCGCGACCGAGCGTGTCCTCGACGCGGCCGCGGCGGCCGGCGTTCCGCGCATCGTCTACGTCTCGACCAACAACATCTTCGGTGACACGCGTGGCCGGATCGTCGACGAGACTTTTCGTCGCGACGTGAAGACCGGCTTCCTCTCCTGGTACGACGAGACGAAGTACCGGGCCCACGAGGCGGCCGAGACGCGCATCAAGCAGGGCGCCCCGATCATCATCGTCCAGCCCGGACAGACCTACGGCCCGAACGACCACTCCCAGGCGAGCGCCCAAATCGAGCTGGCGTTCAGAGGCAAGCTTCGGGTCGTTGCCTTTCCGTCCACCGGCCTGGCATGGGTCCACGTCGACGATCTCGCCGACGCGATCGTGGCCGCGCTCGCCCGTGGCCGCGTCGGCGAGGCGTACTCGCTCGGGGGAGACTTCCACCGGTTGGGCGCTGGAGTCGCGATCGCGGCGCGCATCGGCGGCCATAGGCCACCTCGTCTCAAGGCTCCGACACGGCTGCTCCGGTTGATGGCGCCGCTCAACGACCGGCTCGGCGGCCTACCCGGATTGCCCTCGAACCTGGGCGAGACGATCAGCGCCGCGGAGGGTGTCACCTACTGGGCGAAGCACGACAAGGCCATGGCCGAGCTGGGGTTTCGGCCACGTTCACTGGAGCAGGGCATCGTCGACACGTGGGGCAAGCGTGGCTGAGGCAGATCGTCAGCACCCGGCCTACACTCGGAGCGTGGGTAGAGAGCTGCCGATGTTCGAGCCACCCGGCGCGGGTGGGCATGGCGCGCACGTACCGCAGACGATCGCGATGGGTGGCGGCTCGTTCGATGCACCAGCTGCCGATGGCTCGACCCCGCTGCGCCGCCATCCGGACTGGATCAAAGCCCGACTACCGAGCGGCGAGAACTACCACGACCTGAAGGGCATCCTGCGCGGCCTCTCCCTCAACACGGTTTGCGAGGAGGCCCACTGCCCGAACATCGGGGAGTGCTGGGAGCAGCGCACCGCCACGATCATGATCCTGGGCGACGTCTGCACCCGCGCCTGCGGCTTCTGTGCGGTCAAGACCGGCCGGCCCACCTGGAACGACGAGGACGAGCCGCGCCGCGTGGCCGAGGCGATCAAGGAGATGCGCCTCGAGCACGTGGTCGTCACCAGCGTGGCGCGCGACGACCTTGCCGACGGTGGCGCGCACATCTTCGCCGAGACCATCCGTTCGTTGCGACGCGAGTGCCCCGGGATGGGCGTCGAGGTCCTGATC
>CAZXLP010000058.1:0-8198 GCA_964642085.1 uncultured Anaerolineaceae bacterium | reverse complement strand
CGCGCTGGGTGGCGCGCGCTGTGGTTGCCTTGTGGCCCTCGACATCGTCGTCGTCAGATGCCTTCTGGTTGATGCCTTCGCCGCCCATCGGTCGCCAAACGCCGCTATCGCGCGTCGGCTTGTCCTGCTCGCCCATTAGTGACCTCCCTGTTCTCGATACGTTACTTCGTGGCCGAAGCCTGAAGCGAGACTACGGCGCTGCTCATATGCCCGAAAGCAATCAACGGACAAAGCGGCTGTCGTTTAGCCGACAGCCCAAGTGTCCATTGTGACCTGCGGATAGGGCCGTTGGAAAGGGGCCTCCCCTCGACCGACACTCGAGCGGCACTCACGTAATGCTCCTATCAACGTTCAGCCCGCCTGGCCAGCTCGTCAAGGTCCCTGATGATGAGCTCGTCGGGCTGGATCTGGATCAAGCCGTCGTCGACGAGCTCGGCCAGCAGCCGATTCACGCTCTGCCGTGTCCCGCCGATCATCGCCGCCAGGTCCGACTGCGTATACGGCCACGCGAGGCTGATCCGGCCGCTGGCGTCGGGTTGCGATTCCTGGGCGAGGCGCGTCAGGCGCATCGCCAGCCGGCCGGCAAGATCGAGGAAGTGGAGCTCCTCGACCTGACTGGTCAGCCTGCGCAGCTCCTTCGCCAAGCCGGCCAGCAGCGCGTCGCCAAGCCCGGGCACGGTTCCGAGCAGGTCCATGAGCACCGGCCGCGGGAGGACCAGCGTCTCCGATGGCTCGAGCGCGGCGGCTGTCGCCGAACGCGTCGCTCCGTCGAGCAAAGCCAGCTCTCCGAAGAAATCGCCCGGGCGCAGCGTGGCGATGATCGCCTCCTCGCCCTCCGTGGACGGGAGAAGGATCTTCACCGCACCGCCGGCCACGACGTGGAGTGAGTCGCCCGGATCGCCCTGGTGAAAGATCACCTCGTTGCGTCGGAAGCGCCGGCGGCGCAGGCTTTTGGCGAGCGATTCCAGCATTTGCCGGTTGGCGTGCTCGAACAGCGGGCAGCGCGCGAGCACATCGACCGCGAATGTGTCGATCGCCTGGCCACGAATGCTGTCGTCCAAGTCCTACCCCTCAGTCGGCGGATACGCCACGATGGAGATCAAGGAGCCGATACGTCAAGCCCGAACCTGCCGAGACGAGCTCTAGGAAGGCGTCGCCGGGCAGGCTCATCAGCGTCCCTTCTGTGAGCGCCGTCACGCTTGCCGTGCGCGGAACGCCCGACAGGAGACCGATCTCGCCGAAGAACTCCTTCGGACCCATCTGGCGCAGCACTCGCGGGTCACCTCCGTCGCCAGTCTGGCTGACCTCGAAATTTCCGTCGACGATGACATAGAAGTAATCGGCCGCGTCGCCCTGGCGAATGATCTGCTCGCCTGCGCTGACCTGGCGGACCCTTGCCTGTCGCAGAGCATTCTCCATCCGCGCCGGCGACAGCCCGGCGAACATGGGCACCTCGGCCAGCAGTCGAACGACTGGATCAATCGTCGGCTCCTGGACAGCCCAGCGGCCAAGCAGGACGACGGATATGGCGCCGGCCACGGCCATGATCAACCCGCACCCGAGCAGCACGATCGAAGGCTGGTTGGCGGCGAGCACGGGGACCACGAATGCCCCGGCCGCGTATGCCGTCACGGTGAAGGTCTCCATGACGCCCAGAGTCCGCCCGCGAACGATGTCAGGCACGATCCGCTGGAGCAGGGTCGTAGCAGTGATCTCGAGCAGCAGGGCGCCTGCCGACGCAAGAGCCATCGCTGCGAGAGCGAGGCCAAAGTTTCCGACCTGGCCGAGGAGCGCGATGCCGGCACCCAGGCCGAGCGCGCCAACGAGCAACGGCGGGCCGAGCCGGCGGCGCAGGACGAGCGCCCCGGCGATCACCGCACCCACGATCCCACCCACGCCAACAGCCGAGTTGAGCAGGCCCGTGCCGGCCTCGCCGGCGCCGAAGACGTCCACCGCCAGGATGACGGTGATCACCCCGAGGCCACCGAACACGAATCCATCGGCGACGTTGATGACGGCGATGCCGAGCAGCGGCCTCGAAACAGGCGCCAGTAGCCGGCGGAGTCCGGCAGGTGGTCCAGGTTTGCCTTCGCTGTCCAGGCTGGCCGTGCCTGACTTCCCGGCCCGGCTGGCTGGCAGACGAAACAGGACAAGCGCGACGACGCCAAAGGTCAGGGCGTTTAGCAGGAATGCCAGCGGCAGGCTGTCCAGGCCCAGCAGAAGCGCCGCGAACGCCGGTCCGATGAAGAAAGCCAGGTTGTCCAGGCTCGACCAGGCGCTGTTGGCCGGCCCCAGCTCGGATTCGTCGCGGACCAGGCTTGGCAGGTAGGCGCCGATCGCGGGCGAGAAGAACGCCGAGAAGCAGGTCGCCAGGATCGCGAGCGCGACGACGACCCAGACCGGCATGCTGAGCAGCACCGCGCCGGCAATCAAAAGCATGATCACGCCGCGGGCGACGTCGGTGACCATCAGGACCAGCCGGCGATCGAATCGATCGGCGACGATGCCGGCCGGAACCGAGAGCAGAATGTACGGAACGATCCGCGCGGCGCCGACCAGACCGAGCACGACCGGGTCCTTGGCCTGCTCCCAGATCAGGACCAGAAGCGCGACGAGGTAAAGCCAGTCGCCGATGGAAGATACGAACTCGCCGAAGAGCAGGCGGGCCAGCGGCCCGTTGCCCAGCACGCGCCGGTAGGCGGCGATCACTCCCATCCCAGTTCGAGGACCTCAGACCGCTACACGCGCCGGCTCCGAGTTCGGTCCGGTGCCGAGTGTCGGCCACTTTACAACTGCGCTGTCGCCCCGATCATTGACCCTGTCACACTCAGAGGTGATGCTGATCTGCGACCGCATATTGGCGGCTCATACTGATAGGAGATCACGATGAGCACGAACGAAGACGAGCGCGACTCCAAGAAGGGCCCGGAAGAGGACGACACCGAAGGGCACGGCCTCCTGCTGGACACCGATTACTACATCAATCGCAAGCTGGGCCGTGACGCCGAGCTCGAGCGCGAAGCTCGCGATCGACGCCGCGTAAAGGAAGCGCGCCCCAACAAGCCCGAGCGCTGATCGTCAAGCCGTCGGTCACACGACCGGCGGCTTGTGGGCTCCTGGTCGGGGAGAGCTAGGCCTTCCAATCAGACGACTTGTCGTCTGTACTCGCGTCAGGCGACTGTTCAGCGTCATCACCTGAGCCCTCACGTGGTCGGCGAAGGTCGGCGGCCATCTCTTTCGAGCGTGCCGCGACTCGCTGACCGACCGACTCGGTGACGCCGGCAGCCTTGTGGGCAAGTGGTCCGGCCTTCTCGCCGGCAACCGCGGCAAGCTCGGCCGCCTTGGCCGCGATGTCGCGCATGACCGGTGCCGCCTGGGTGGCGAGCGTGTCGATCATCTGCTGGAGCTGAACCAGCATCTCCCGCCCTGCGGCCGCACGGGGTCTGCCTGTATCCCCGGGGGTCGCGTCGGTTGGATTGGCGCTGTCGTCCGTGTCGGACCCGGTTGACCCGCCCGTTTCGCCGGTGTCGCTCGTTTTCTCGTCGCGTTGATCGTTCATTGGTCGATTCTACGCTCGGTCACGGCGTGATCGTCAGCGCCGCGCTTCGGGCGCCGTACCGCTCCAGGATCGCCAGGTACTGTCCGTCGGCGATCAACGCTCGAAGCGCGTCGCGCAATGCCGCGTCGAGGGCCGGGGCGTCGAGTCGATGTCCGATCCCATTGCGCGCCCTCGGTAACTCGAACGTGAGATCGAACTCGCCTGGACGCTCGACGGCCAGGGCTTCGTTTCCGGCATAGGCGTCGACGTCCCCGGCACTGAGCGCAGCCTCGGCCTGTTGCTGGTCAGGGAATTCACGCAGGTCTACAGGTGCGATACCAGCGTCGAGGCATTGATCGTTGATGCCCTCGCCGACGTAGTCGCCCGCTCCGCGGACCATGTCGGAGTAGACCGAGGTGGCGACAACCGCGAATGAGCGGCCGCACAGGTCAGTTGGCTCATCGATGCCAAGCGGGTTGCCCTGTGGGACGATAACGCTGGGAGCGCCCTCCCTGTACGGGATCATGTCGATCTGGGTGAGCCTGCCCTGGGTGATGAACTGACCGGCGATGCTGACGTCGCACTGCCGGCCGATTACGGCTTCGATCAGCTCGTCGAAAGGCAGGTCGACGAACTCCGGCTGAACCCCCAGCCCATCGGCAATCGCTTCACCGATCTCGACGTCGACGCCGAATGGCTTCCCGTCGGCGTCGCGCTCTGCAAACCGGGTTCGATTGAACGTGGTGCAGATCACCAGCCCGGTGGGGCTGATCAGTTCGGCGCTGAACGTACTGGCCGACGACGATGGCTTGGCCGACGTCGGCTGGGCCGTGGCGGACGGTGGCGCCGATGGCGGCGCCGCGCTCGCGGGACCGGAATGGCTCGCTGCCACACCAATCGTGCCAAGCGGGCCTTCGGGGGCCGTGCACGCGGCAAACGTGAGGCCGGCGATCAGCAGGACCACGGTGCGCGCCAAGCGGTCGCGGTCAGTCATCCAAGCAGTCTAGTGGCGGAAGTGGCGGGTACCGGTCATCAGCATCGCCGCCCCGGCCGCGTCGGCAGCAGCGATCACTTCGGCGTCACGCTGCGAGCCGCCAGGTTGGACGAAGGCCGTGACGCCTGCTGCGGCACATACCTGTAGCGCGTCGGGAAATGGATAGAAGGCGTCCGAAGCGCAGACGGCACCCCGCGCACGATCCGTGCCGGCCTTCTCGACGGCGAGCCGGGCGCTGTCGACGCGGCTCATCTGGCCGGCCCCGACCCCCACCACCCGGCCCTCGCGGACGAGCACGATCGCGTTGGACTTGACGTGCCTGCAGACGCGCCACGCAAGGTCGAGCGAGGCACGCTCGGCCTCAGTTGGCTGGCGCCTGGTAGCTACCTGCCAGGTCGCGGGATCATCGGCCGCCACATCAGCGTCGGTCAGCAGAATGGCGCCGCCGGCGCTGCGAACCTCGTAGCCCGGCGCAGGTGGCGATCCGAGACCGGGATCGAGCAGGACGCGCAGGTTCGGCTTCCGAGCCAGGATCTCGAGTGCCTCGGGAGAACAGGCTGGCGCGGCGACGACCTCCAGGAAGATGCTGGTAAGCCGTTCGGCCAGCGCAGAGTCGATAGGTTCCGTAACTGCGACAACACCGCCGAACGCGCTGACAGGGTCCCCCGCGAGCGCGCCCTCCCACGCACTCAATAGGTTCGCCGCCTCGGACGCGCCGCACGGGTTGGCGTGCTTGACGATCACGCACGCCGGGCGATGCAGGTCTCGCGCCAACCCCGTCGCCGCGGCCGCGTCGAGGATGTTGTTGTAGCTGAGCGGCTTGCCCTGGACCAGGAGGGCGCCTCTGCTGAACGCACCCGGGGCAAGCTCGATCCCATCGGCCCGGTAAAGGCCGGCGTTCTGATGCGGGTTCTCGCCGTAGCGAAGGGACTGGAGCTGCACGAGCTCCACGGACAGCCGTTCGGGGGTGACCGAACCTCCCGCGGAGGCCGCTTCTCCTGCTGCCGCCGGCAACGGGCCCCACCACCGGCCGGCCAGCTGCTCATAGATGTGCGCGTCGTATCCGGCCGTGAGCCGGAAAGCGGCCATCGCCAGCTCGCGGCGCATGCCGTCGGTCAGCCCTCCCCCATGGCCGAGCTCGAGGAGCACCGCGTCGTACTGCGCCGGGTCGGTGACGATGCCCACGCTGGCGTGGTTCTTGGCGGCCGCGCGAACGAGCGTCGGCCCGCCGATGTCTATCTGCTCGACCAGCTCGTCCTCGGTGACGCCCGAACGCGCGGCCGCCTCGGCAAACGGGTACAAGTTGACGACGACGAGCTCGAACGGTTCGATTGCCGCGGCCGCCAGCTGCTCGCGGTGATCTGGCAGGCGGCGGTCGGCCAGGACGCCCGCCGCGATGCGCGGGTGGAGCGTCTTCACGCGGCCGCCGAGCATCTCGGGGAAGCCGGTCACCTCGGCTACGTCGGTGACGTCGAGCCCGTCCGCGCGCAGGGCGCGGGCCGTGCCGCCCGTCGACACCAGCTCGAAACCGAGCCCTGCGAGAGCGCGCGCGAACGGGCCAAGCCCCGATTTGTCCGATACCGAGATGAGCGCCCGCCTGGGACCTTGCAATTCGGCGGTCTTTGCCGCATTGACTCGAACCCGATCGCCGTCGCCGCTGATTGCCCCGCCCAGTGCCAGGGCGACGATGCGCGGCAAGAGTCGATGCTCGACCGTGTGGATCCTGGACAGCAGCGAATCCTCGTTGTCGTCGGGTGAGATCTGGACGGCTTCCTGGGCGACGATCGGCCCTCCATCGCGTGTCTCGTCGACGAGGTGGACCGTGACGCCGGTCACGCGGACGCCGGCGGCGAGCGCATCACGAACCGCGTGGAGTCCGGGAAAAGCCGGCAACAGGCTGGGGTGGACGTTGAACATCCGACCCTCGAAGCGCTCGAGGACGGCCGGGCCGAGCCAACGGAGGAAGCCGGCGTTGACGACCACGTCCGGGTTCGCCGCAATTAGCGCGTCGGCGACAGCGCTGTCCCACGCGGTCCGCTCCGCATAGACCTGCGGAACCACCAACGCCGTCGGGATGCCCTCTTCAGCCGCGAAGGCCAGAGCCGCGCACGGTCGATCGGCCAGGACGAGCACGATCTGGCCGCCCAGCAGGCCGCGCCGTTCGGACCTGCGCAGCGCCCGGAGGTTGGTCCCTTCGCCGGAGACGCAGACCGCGAGGCGCCCTTTCAGGTCAAACGGCCTCGAGGTAACGTGCGCCGCCAAGCTCGTCGATGGGACGGATTTCGCCGATTGCCCAGGACTCGATCAGTGATTCGCCGAGCGAGTCGAGCGTCGCGTCCAACGCAGCCGGCTCCACCACGGCCGCAAAGCCGATGCCGCAGTTGAAGGTGGTCCGCATCTCTGCGTCGCCGATGCCTGCCGAGCGCGAGATCGTCCCGAAGATCTGCGGCTCCGGCCACGAGCCGACCTTGATTCGCACACCGAGATCGCTGCCGACAGCACGAGGCAGGTTTCCGGCCAGTCCGCCGCCGGTGATATGCGCCAACCCGCCGACTCGAAGACCGCGCCCGCGCAGGTCCGCGGTCAGTCGGAGCACGGCCGGCGCGTAGAGGCGGGTCGGCGTGAGCAGCTGCTCGTCAAGCGCCAGCGCGCCGTCATCCACAAGCCGCCGAACGAGCGAGTAGCCGTTGGCGTGCAGACCGGAGCTGGCCAGGCCGATCACGATGTCGCCGGCCCTCGCGGCCCGACCATCGATCAGCTCGTCGCGCTCCACGAAGCCGATGCAGAAGCCCGCCATGTCGAACGCGTCGGGATCCATCAGCCCGGGGTGCTCGGCGGTCTCGCCCCCCACCAGCGAGCAGCCGATCTGGTCGCACGCCGACGCGACACCGCCGACGAGCGCAGCCACGCGCTCAGGATCGACGCGCCCCATTGCCAGGTAGTCGAGGAAGAACCGTGGCTGCGCGCCGTGGCAGACGACGTCGTCGGCGCACATCGCCACGAGGTCCTGGCCGATCGTATCGAGCCGGCCCAGCCGTTGAGCGATCTCGGTCTTGGTCCCGACGCCGTCGGTGGCGGTGACCAGGATCGGTCGTCGGTAGCCCGCGGGGATCTCGACGGCCGCACCGAAGGCGCCGATTCCGCCCAGTAGATCCGACCCGGCTGAGGACAGTCGGTCGCGAATGAGCGCGACTGCCCGGTCGCCCGCCTCGACATCGACCCCCGCTTCCGCGTAAGCGGTTCGGACGGTCAACCGACCACCGCCAGCTGCTCGCGCTCGAGCAGGAATTTGCGATTGCCCACGTCGTAGGGCACGGGCACCGGATAGTTGCCGTCGAAGCAGGCGAAGCAGAAGCGTTCGCGCGGCAGATCGACCGCCTCGAGGACCCCCTCGATGGACAGATAGGCGAGTGAATCGGCGCCGATGAACTCCTGGATCTCGGGCACCGAGCGCTGGGCCGCGATCAGCTCGGTCTCGATCTGGGTGTCGATGCCGTAGAAGCAGGGATGGAAGATCGGCGGTGCGCTGATTCGCACGTGGACCTCCTTTGCGCCTGCACGACGGAGGAGGCCGACGATCTGGCGGGTGGTTGTTCCGCGCACGATCGAGTCGTCGACGACTATGAGCCGCCGGTCGCGCACCTGTTCGCGGAGAGCGGAGAGCTT
>CAZXLP010000057.1:0-8294 GCA_964642085.1 uncultured Anaerolineaceae bacterium | reverse complement strand
GGCGTCGGTGAACAGTCCCGTCGACTCGACGACGATGTCGACGCCGAGATCGCGCCACGGCAATGCGGCGGGGTCCTTCTCCTTGAGCACCTTGATCTCGCGGCCGTCGACGATCAGCGCGTCGTCGGTGTGGTCGACCGTGCCGTTGTAATGGCCGTAGGTCGAGTCATACCGGAACAGAAGCGCGTTCATCTCGGTGTCGACCAGGTCGTTGACGGCGACCACCTCGACATCCTTCGTGCGCTCGATGATGGCCTTCAGCGACTGGCGCCCGATGCGCCCGAACCCGTTGATGCCGACGCGGACTGCCATTCGTGGACTCCTTTTCGTGAACAGAACGCGGCGCGGGGCTTGCCAGGTCAGCGTTGCGCGGCGTGTTTTGTTGTCGACGGTGTGTGAACTATTTCCCTCCGCAGTCGGCCTTCGGCCGCTGCTGCGCGCGGTCTAGTCGGCTCCCGGAAGGCCGGGATCCGACTGTCCGCTTGCGACATGATCGCCCAGACGAGCAAGCCTGACCAATGACAGGGCGCCGATGAGCCCGACATCGTCTCCGAGCTGCGCCGGCACCAGCTCAACGCTCCGCGCTTGTTCGCTGTAGCCAGATTGACTGAGCGCTTTTCGCGCCGGCTCGAACAAACGGTCGCCCTGCCCTATCGCAATACCACCGCCTACGACGATAAGGCTGGGGTTAAGTACATCGACGATCGAGACGATCGCCGCGGCGAAAGCGCGTCGGGCGTCCTCCATGATGCGGGCTGCGATCCGATCACCCTGCGCCTCGAGCTCGGCGACCTGGCGAGCGTCGATACCGGCACCATCCGGGGCGGCGAGTCCCTTTTCCTGCGCTCGCAGCGCGATGCCAGTCCCCGACGCGAACGTCTCCAGGTGGCCCGGCATTCCGCAACCGCAGAGTGGTCCGTTCATGTCCACCGTGAGGTGCCCCACCTCACCGGCCATTCCGAGGGTCCCACGTACCAACCGGCCGTCGCTGACGATGCCGCCGCCGACGCCTGTCGAGACGGTCATGTACAGGTAGTCGCTATGACCCACCGCCGCGCCAAAGGCGCCCTCGGCCATCACGGCCACCTGCGTGTCCACGGCCATCACCGCGGGAAACCCGATCGCGTCGCCGACGGCGGCGGCGAACGGAAAGCTCCACAGGCTCCGATCGAGGTTGGGTGGCGTGAGGATGATCCCTCGATATGGATCCAGCGGCCCGGGCGCCGAGATCGCCAGCTCTATCGGATCGGGACCGTTACCTGAAGTCTCCCTGAGAGTCTCGCGCAGCTGATCGGCGCAGCGCTCAACGATCTCGTTGGCCGTGCGCGGCGTCCTGCTCGCGCGTCGGCCACGGATCGTTCCATCTGTGTAGGCGACGGCCGTGCGTATCTGGGTGCCGCCGAAATCGAGTGCCAGCACCGCCTCCGGAAAATCAGTCAATGAATCAACAAGGGGTCCCGGCTTTCGCCGAGACCCCTTGCCTCCCTCTTCTGTTGGTGCTGTCAGGCGCCGATGCGGAAGACGCTATTCCCGCACTTCGGACAGGTGCCCTTGGTTGCGGGCTTGCCGTTCTTCATCGTGATCTTCTGCGGATTCTGGATCTCGACCTTCATCTTGTCCCTGACGCAATAGGCCTCCACTGTTCCTCCTTTTCGTTCGCGGTCTCTGGCTGAACCGAGGCTATTTGCCCCGCTTCCGCCCTTTACTCCCTTTCAGGATGCCACTTACGGCGCCCAGAGGGAGGGCCGCCAGTGCACCGCTCCCGCGGCACGCATGGCGTCATCCATTTCGGCCAGCAGGCGAAGTGCCTCCAGCCCCGTCTCTATACAGGCCGATTCGGCCTGCTCTTTCTGCTCGCCCTGCACGAAGGCGCCACTCACACGCTGAGCGTACGCCGTGCAGACGACGCCTGCTCGGCATTTTGCCAACCCCGCGAGGACAAGCAGCGCCGACGCCTCCATCTCGAAGTTGACGACGCCCTGCCGAGTCATCTCTTCGGCGAGGTCAGGAAAGCGGATGGGCAGCTGCGGAATCGGCCTGCCCTGGGCGCCGTAGAAACCTGGTGCCGTGGCGGTGATGCCCACGTGAGCGCGATGCCCGAGCGAGTGCGCCGCCTCCACGAGCGCCGCGACGGCGGCGTAGTCGGCTACCGCGGGGTATCCCTCGTGGACGAAGTACTTGGTCGTCGACTCCAGGCGGACGGCCCCGCTGGTGATTACCAGCTCACCCAGGCCGATGTCATCGCGCAGCACGCCGCACGAGCCGATGCGGATGAACGTGGGCCGCTCGGTGATTGCCAGGATCTCGGCAACGACGATCTCCACGTTGTCCGTGCCGATTCCCGTGGACACGCACGAGACGCGCCGGCCTCGGTACGTGCCGGTGGCCGTGGCGAACTCTCGGTTGCGCTTCTGGAACTCGACGCTGTCGAAGCGTTCGGCCACCTTCGCTGTCCGATCCTGGTCGCCGGGAAGCAGGATGTAGTCGGCCAGCTCACCGGGCCCAAGACCGATGTGGTACTGCCGATCGGTGTCGGGCAGCGCGACCCGGCGGTCCGCGATCGCCAAAAACACCTCCTGCGCTAAGCCGATTCGTGCGTGGCTGAGCACGACCATAGGCCCGCCCTCAGCGTGGAGTCAACCTGAACGAATCTGGGCCAGGCGTCTTTTCAGTCCATCGGAGGCATTCGCGAGCGTCTTCTGGGCCCTTTTCCGGTTTGCGGGCGTCGCCAGGAACGCTGCCGAGAACAGGCCCATCGCGAGCACAATGATCGCCAGCGACAACAGCGCGGCCTGACCAAAAGAGGTTGCGCCGGCGCCCTGTCCCGCCGCTGTCGCTTCCGTCGACTCGACCGCCGATGGCGACGGGGCGCCGCTGCTGAGCACACCCATGGGCGCAAGCCACTCGATTGCGGAAGGATCTTCGACCGTCACTTCCAGGCCGCCATCCGCGTTTCGGGCCACGATGCCGCGCGCATTCAACAGGTCACCGATGGCCACGGCCGACGTCAAGCCGCTCGCCTCGCCGACCAGCCTCACGACCGCCGCCGCCGATCCGTCATCAATGGTCAGCCGGGCGCCATCGATCTGCGTGACGACCCCGCCCACGTTGACGCGCCTGCCCTCGTGCGCAACCAGATCGGCAAGAGAGACGACTGCAGCATCCGTTCCCGGCCGAATAGATCCGCCCGCGCCCGAGTGCGGCGCCGCGGTCGCATGCGGAGGGCCTCCAGGTCCTGGCCCGAACGTGGATCCAGGGCCCGCGGTTGCGTTGGGTCCATCTGTCGAAGCCGAGCCCAGGCGGATGTCGGCCGCGCTGCGCGGAACGACGGCGAAGCGTTGATCCGAGGCAGTTGGATACGCACGTTTCACGACGCCGGTGATCGTCGCGGCGCGGCCCGATACGAGCGCCGTCGAATCGATCCCGCTGCGCGACAGGCCGACCACGGGGACGCCGCCGCCGGACAGAGTTATCTCGGCGCGCCACGCGTCGCCGTCGCGATGGACCGATTCGACCGTGCCCGAGATCGTGACGAGGCGCCATTCGAGGCTCTGGCCCAACGGCGCTGACCGAACCACCAAGGGTGCTACGGAGGTCTCGCCAGACCTTGTCGCGGCTGCGGCCGTCAGTTGCGGTGCTCCGTAATACGTGCCGATCTCGCCTGTCAAGCGCAGGCGTTGACCGACCTGCGCTGTCACGTCCGATGGCAGCCGCACCAGGATCGCGCCCGTCGCGTCCTGAACTGCGACCCGCGCTCCGTCCGCGTCCAGCAGGCCCACACGCGTGGTCACAGTCCCGTCAACAGTTACCACCTGACCCTGGGCGCGCAGTGCTTCGGCGATGCTGATGACGTGGGCTGGAGCGTCCGACGGGTTGGGCGACAGTGACGCCGTCGGACGGGTGGTCGGGCTGGGTGTCGGCGTCGTGGTCGGGGTAGGCGTCGGCGTCGGGTGCCCGCTCGGAGTCGGAGTAGGCAACGGCATCAGGGTGATGTCGAACTGGCTGCGTGGCCACAGCCGGTACAACCCGAGACGGTCACCGACGAGCCCGATCGCCGTGATTCGATCGCCGACGCTGAAGGCATCGCGATCGAGGCCCAGCGACGCGTGGGCGAAGATCCGGCCTTCGGCCGAAGAGTCCTCGACGATCAGGGTGAGGCTGCCGGTCGAGCCGGCTTCGATCCTGCTGACGGTGGCCGTGACCCGCGCAAGGAGGCCCTCGGCCGCCTCACCGAGATCGGCCACGTTCATCGGGCGCGGTGTCGGCTGGGCGCCCATTTCGAGAACCTGGACCCCGCCACTGGTGGGACGAACCTCGAGATTTCCGAACGGGTCGGCGAGCGCTCCCTGCACCGCGAGGGTCCGACCGGGAACGATCTGGTCGATCGCAGGATCAGGCAGCCGAACGAAGATGCCACCGCTGCCGTCCTGGATGGCGACCGTCGAATCACCCAGGATCCAGCCGGCGCCGACGGTCACGATCCCCCGGACGAGCACCTGGCTGCCGATCGGTCTGTCTCTGGCCTCCGCTATCGACAACGGCGCCTGCGTCGGCGCGGGGCTGGGCGAAGCGGTGGGACTCGCGGTTGGGGTTGGGTTCGGCGTGGGTGTCGGCGTGGGTGTCGGCGGTGGGGTCGGAGGGGGAGTCGGTGGTGGGACGAGTACGACGACGTCGTCGAGCGACCGCAGATACAGCCGATACCCCGCGCCCACGCCGGTTGGGTCGTACTGGCCGAGAACACCGGTCAGCAGAACGCGGGCACCGAGGGCGAGCTCGGATGCCAGCACGCCGGTTCCCGGCTCGGCGATCACTATCAGCGGACCTGTCCCATCGTCGACCGTCGCCACATGCCCGCCCCAGGTCGTCTGGACGGCGGCCGCGGTGATCCATCCTTCGACTACCAGAAGGCGAGCCTCGAACGGCTCGCAGGCAAGGCCGGTTGCGACCATGAGAGGATCACTGATCGGTCCGTTGCCGACCACCTCGACGTCAGCGGCGCTGTCGATCGCGACAGCGAGGAGACCATCGTGCGACTCCAGGACGCCGGCCGCATCGATGTCGACGCCCTGTGGCAGCGGGTCCCAGTCTGCCGAGTCGAGGCGAACTGCGATTCCCGCGGAACCGTCATCGATGAACGCGATCGTGCCACCGTCGATCAGACCGGCGGGCGTCGTCAATCGCCCGTGGACCGACACGATCGTTCCGAGCGGCAATGCGCGGACGCCCTCGAGATCAAGTGCCAGGCTTGCGGTCGGAGTCGCGCTTGGGCTCGGCGCCAGCGTCGGCGTCGCGCTGGGTATGTGACTTGGAGCCGGAGTTGGGGTCGGGCTCGGTGATGGGGTTTCTGTAGGCGCGGGAGTTGGGGTGGCGGATGGGCTCGCAGTCGGAGTCGGGCTCGGCGTCGGAGTCGGGCTCGGCGTCTGAGTCGGCGTTGGACTGGGCAATGGCTCCGCGGTTGGATCCGGGCTTGAAGTGCCGGACGGCTCGGGCGTGCAAGGCGCAGTTGGCGCGGGCGTGGGCGTCGCTGTCGGATCCGCAGTCTGTGGCGCCGTGGCGGTTGGCGTGGCATCCGGCGTTGGGGTCGCTGCCGGAGCCGGGTCGGACGTAATGCCCTGCGCTGCGGGATTGGCCTCGATCCGAGTATCGGCAATGTTGTCGTTCGTGTCCGTGCCGTTGCCCAATGCACCACCGGGCCTGCGCTCGAGACTGGACGCCGCGGCAGGTGCAGGCCCGGCCGCACCCTCCACGAAAGAGCTTGCGGCGTCGCCCCAGCTGAGCGAGTCGACCACCGATCCGCCCAGCGTCCGCAGGACGAGACTGCCGCCGGTGGCCGCAAAACCGCTCGAATAGAGGCCGTCGGCGGCGGAGGCCCATTTGCCCACCGAGTTCGCAATCAATAAGTGTCGGTGGGCACCGAGGAGTAACTGTGTCCAGGTTTGTTTTCGGGTAACGGTCGAGCCGCTGGCGGTGACGTACACGAGCTCGAGGCCGCCCAGATCGCGATCGGTCGCGCTGGCGTTGTAGATCTCGACGAATTCATCCGATGCGCTGGAGGCGCCGGTGACGACCTCGGCGATGAGCAGTCCGTCAGACGGTGGCCAAGAAACCAGCGCGACAGGCTGCGCAGCCAGCGGCCGACCGGCAAAAGACTCGCCCACGGAACCGCGCACCGCAGCCGACACGACGGACGTGAGCAGGACGACGAGCGCGGCCTGAAACCACCGGAATGAGTGCGCCTGGACCATGCCGGATCTCCAGCAACAGGGCGGACCAGGGCGGGACAGAAGGACGGCCGCGGTTGACCCGCTCGGCGATGGCCACGACCAAGTCTGGCGGACAGGGCTCTACCGACACTTCATTCCGGCTTACCAACGGGTGCACTGAGATTTGCGGCACCATCCACCATCGCCTGCAGGCCGGGGCTCAGCGACTCATGCGTTACGATCGAGCCCACCGCCGCCCTCTTCCGGAAGGAGATCGACCCTGGCTCGCGAGAAGAACACGTCACGCGCCGAAGCCCGCCGCCGCACCCGCGTAACCCTGCGCGCCGACCAGATCGCGGCCGGGGAGGACGAGGAATACGAGGGGCCCGAGTACATCGACTCGACCGCTCCGCCCGAGCGGAAGCCGCTCTTCCGGATGCCGAATATCCGCGAAGACCTCCGCGCTCTGCCGTCGATCTTCCGATCGCGTCTGATCCTCTTCCTGCCGTTGGTCTTCTTCGTGGTCGGGCTCGGCATCTTCCTGGCCCTTCCCGGGCTCACCGCCGACATGCAGGGCCTGGCCGGCTACTACATCCAGTTCTTCTTCGCGCCGCCGGCGCTGTTCACGTTCTTCATCGCCGGCTTCTTCGCGCCGCGCGCGTCGTACCTGGTCGGGTTCATCTACGGCCTGATCGCCGCAACGGTCTGGTCGATCGCCATCATCGCCGTCGGCCAGGCGGGCGTCATCGACCCGGCAGCGCCCGCGACAGGTGGACCGGTCGACCCGCCGATGGTCATCCTGAACATGCTCGTCATCGGCGTCCTATATGGCACGCTGGCCGCCGCGCTGGCCGGGTGGTATCGCGAGTTCCTGCGCGGAATCCAGGAGCGCGGCAAGGCTCGTCGCGCGGTCAAGGAGGTCGACGAGCGCGCCAAGCGACGGGAACAGCGCGCGGAAGCGCGCCGGATCGCGAAGCGCCCAACCTCCTAGGAGCAGACACTCGCCGCTGGGCGCAGCGCCCTGGGGCTCAGCCCTGCCGGCGCATCCCGGCGTGACCCATGTGGCGCACGCCCTTGGGCTGCGACGGCCCACCAGCCGGCCGCGCGATTTCGGACAGTGACTCGACTCGATCTGCGATCACGTTGACCACGTCCGACTCACGTTCGAGCTGGCCCTCGACGTAGAGCAGCGCGTGGCGGCGCACCGTACGTCGGAAGCGCGCCCAGGTATCCGGCCAGAGCGTGACGTTGACCATGCCCGTCTCGTCCTCGAGCGCCAGGAAGACCGTGCCGCGGGCGGTCATCGGGTGCTGACGAGTGACGACCAGTCCGCCGATCCTGACCCGACCTGCGTGGGCGTCGGCCAGCTCGCCTGCGCGAAGAACGCCCAGCCGATCCAGCGCCGGGCGAAAGAGCTCGATCACCTGCCGGCGGGCATCGAGCGACAGGATGGCGTAGGCGTCACCGATCCGTTCGAGCTCAGTCGGCGGTGGCAGGTCGGGCGCCGTCGTGGGAGGCAGGCGCAGGTCGAGAGTTCGGGTGCGACGCGTCGCGCTCGCCACCTCCTTCAGTTGCCAGAGCAGCTTGCGCCGCGGCTCAGCGAACGAGTCGAACGCCCCGGCGCGGATCAGCCGCTCGACAACCTCCTCCGACAGCTCCGTCCGGGCCACGACGTCGGCCAGCGACTTGAACGGCCCGCCGCTGCTGATCTCGGCGTCGAGCGCCTCGCCCTCCGCCTCGCCGATGCCCTTGACGAGATGCAGCCCGAGGCGGATGCCGTAGCCGATCGACGTGGGCGCGGCCCAGTGGTCACGAGCAAGCTTGCCAGGGACCACGCAGCCGGACGACTTGACGACCGGCGGGCGTCGGTCGATGCCCGCGCCGTCGGGTAGCGGCGCGCCGGGCAGCCCGACCCACTCGGACGTGGTGCGATAGCGGCTGCGGTTGACGTCCACCGGCAGGACGCACACGCCGTGTCGCTTGGCATCGTTGATCAGCACCTCGACCGGGTAGAAGCCCATCGGCTGGGCGTTGATCAGGCCGGCCACGTACTGGGCCGGATAGAAGAGCTTCAGGAACGCCGATTCGTAC
>CAZXLP010000056.1:0-8310 GCA_964642085.1 uncultured Anaerolineaceae bacterium | reverse complement strand
CGCCGACGCCCACGCCGACGCCCGCGCCGACGCCAGCGCCGACGTTCGTCACGGTCGGCAACTACTCAACTTGCGGAACGCTTGGTGAGGCCAAAGCCCAGATCGTCGCGGCCGATCTACAGGTGGGCACTATCTCATCTGGCTCCATCGGGGATCCCGGGCCTCCCACCGACGACTGGCAGGTCGCGCAGCAAGACCCCGCCCCGGGTGAGCCGGTCGCCCCGGGTACGTTTGTCGACCTGTTGGTGAAAGCGCCCGCAGACACCTGCCCGTAGCGCGTAGACTCGCCCTCGATGGGGACCTGGAGCTGCCCGCACTGCCGGACGGTCCAGGCTGACTCTGCGGCCTGCTTCCTCTGTCGCCGCTCAGCCACGAGCTGTGGCACATGCGCCAACTTCCGCCAGTCCGTCGTTGGCGGACTCGGGTTCTGTGGACTGGATCGGCGGCGTGAGCCCCTGACCGGGGAGGAACGACGCGCCTGTTGGACCGGCGCGTCGGGCGCGCCGCCCTCGGGCAGCGTATTCGAGTCCCTCGTCAGCCCAGCCGAGGCTGCGTTCGTTGAGCTCATGCCCACGCGCCCGGGCGTGGGCAGACCCGTTAATGGACGCTGAACGAGGCGTTGCCGCGCAGCTCTTCGCCTGAGGGCAGGGTCACCAGCACAGTCACCAGCCATGTCCCAACGGCGCGTGCGTCGCCGGCAACGACCATGTCCGACCATGCGGCCTGACCGTCAGCGGTGGTCGCTCGATACGTCGTCGTGCCCCGGTTCGGCGGGGAGAGGCTGAACGTGACATCGGCGCCATCCGACACCAGCCCCAACTCGTCGCGCACCTGGGCAATGACATCGACCGTCGCCGGCAGATCGGCGAGGGCCAACTCGGTGGCCGAGACAGTCAAGCTGAGGGACGCCAGCGTCATTGCGCGCGTCACCATCAGCCGGGCGCTGGCCTGATTGCCGGCCGGATCCTGGCTGCGCAGCGCGAACACGTTCTCACCCATCTGCAGCGGTAACAGGGCCTCGAAACGGCCGTCCTCGGCCAGAGTCGCGGTCAGTTCCTCACCTGAACTCATCACCGAGAGCTCGAGGCTCGCTCCGGGCTGCGTTCTGCCACGCAGCATCTCGGTTGCGCCGTAAACAGTTGCGCCGTCGTCTGGCCGCATGATCCGAATCGCAGGCGGTGTGCTGTCGCGAATCATCGTTATCGGCGCCGATCTCTCGCCCTCCAGGCCACCTCGCACCAGCGCGGCTCTGATCTCGTTCTCTCCTTCGCTTAGAGGAACGTCGCTGATCGTGAAGTTGACTTCGTCGGGCAGCCCACGCTCTCGCGCAACCCGATCGTTGACGAAGATTCGCAACCGGTACTCGGTACCTCTCTGGAGATCCGCTGGCAGAACGCCCGAGACATCGATGGCCGCCAGGCGGGTCAGCGCGGGTTCAGAGGCGATCAGTGTCGGTGGCGATGGAGGGGGAGCAGTTGTACGGGAGGCTCCATCACCAGTGTCGCCGCGCCGATCGAGCGCACCGCTGGCCAGGGTCAGGCCGGCGCCGATGAGCAGCACCATGGCGGCCGCCACGCCGATGCGGCGCGACCAGCTGACACGACGCGCCAGCTTGCGCTCTTTGTGCCCTCTGGACCCCCGCGCGGCTGGTCGCGCGCCCTCACGCCTGCTGCGCTGGCCCCCGCCTGCCGCGGTGCGCTTCGAAGATCCCGGCATCCACGTTGATTGTGGCAGCGCGACGGATGGCGCGTCCGACCTCTCCGCGCGTGTACGCTACGGCCAACGCTGCCGGTCATGGGCCGTCTAGGGAGGTGGAGTGGATCCGTCGCGCAAACCGCTGGCGACGCTGGCCCGCACGGCGCTCCATGGACGTTCCTTACCGCCAGCGCCGCCACGCGGACCGATCAGCCGCGTGTCGAGCAGCCTGCTCATGCGCCGCCCGGCGGAGCCGCCGGCCGGCATGCCGATGCCGCGCATCCCGTTCGGCCTTCCCAACCTGCGCCGCAACGTCTGTCCGCACTTCTACCTCACGGGCCCGCGCGGACCCATCCCGATCACCGCGCCGCACCTGCTGAAGTCGCTCATGCGCCTGGAAATGAATGTCGCGCGTTGTCAGCTGCGCGGCGGGGTGCACCTCGAACAGGGGTATGTGTCTGACGTCTGCCTGTCGCCACGCTTCAATCAATGCGTGTTCTACGAGGACGAGTTGGACACCTGACGACTGAAGAGCAGGACGCCGATACGCGCTATCGCGACGTCCTCGCCCGACTACAGGCGCGGGGCCGGTTCGGGATCCGGTTGGGGCTCGGCCGGACACGAGCATTGCTGCGTCGACTCGGCGATCCGCATCTCGGACTGCGCGGAGCCCTGATCGGTGGAACGAACGGCAAGGGAAGCACCCAGGCGCTGGTCGCTGCAGCACTTCGCGAAGCTGGCTACCGCGTTGGGCAGACGCCGAAACCGCACCTCGTCAGCTACCGCGAGCGGATCGTGATCGACGGTGAGCCGATTTCGCCAGCCGACTTCGCGGACCTGGTCGAGGAAGTGCTCGCGCATGCCGAGGCAGTCGCGCCCCGCCACGGCCCGCCGACCGAGTTCGAGGTGCTCACGGCCGCCGCCTTCACCTGGTTCCGGCGCGCCGGAGTTGAGGTGGCTGTTGTAGAGGTCGGCCTTGGCGGACGGCTGGACGCGACGAACGTCTGGCAGGGCGGCGTGAGCGCCATCACAAACGTCGCTCTCGACCATATGGAGCACCTGGGTGACACGGTCGAGCTGATCGCCCGCGAGAAGGCCCAGATCATCAAGCGCGGCGACCACGCCGCCGTTACCGGCGCGAGTGGGCCAGCCCTGTCGGTCATCAAGCGTCGCGCGTCGCGCGTCCACGTTCCGCTGCAGGTCGTGGAGCCTCTCGCAGTGACGGGAATGGACCGCCAGGCGGTCCACGTCGTTGGCCCCGACGGAGCGCCGATGCGGATCGGACTGCTCGGGCGGCACCAGGCGGCGAACGCCGCGGTCGCGCTCGGCATCCTCGAAGCGCTTGCGGGCGCCGGCATTGCCACGGTCGCCAGGGATAGGCTCGAAGCGGCGTTCGCCGCCACCCGCTGGCCGGGCCGCCTGGAGATCATCAGCCGTCCGGGTAGGCCCAGCATGGTCCTTGACGGCGCCCACAATCCGCACGGGATGGCCGCCCTCGCGGCCGCGCTGTCGGAGCTGCTTCCGCAGATATCGTCCGGCTCGCCGACGTTATTGGTGGGCGTGCTCGCCAACCACTGGCAGGACGGCATGCTGGATCCGCTCATCTCCGTCGCGCCCGGAGCGGCGCTCATAGCAACGCGAGTACCGGACACGGCCGGCTCGCTGGAGCCGAGGAAGCTGGCTTCTGCCTGGGGCGCCGGCGCAGCCGACATCGCCGACCCGGCCCGAGCCCTCGATTCCGCACTACAGCGGGCGTCGAAGGCAGGCGGGCCGCTGGTCGTGTGCGGCTCGCTGTACCTTGTCGGCTACGTGCGCGCCCAACTCGAGGCCGCCGGCGCAATCGACTGACAGGAGGGCAGAGATGGACGCGACGCCGTCGGTCAGGCTGCCCAACGATGCGGATTCGGGCATTCCCGATCAACCGCCGACACCCACCCAGATCGGCGCGCGGACATTCATCTGGGGCAGCCGAACCTACGTCATGGGAGTCATCAACGTCACGCCCGATTCGTTCAGCGGCGACGGGCTGCTCTCGATGGCAGGCCCGGGCGCCAAGGATCCTGTCGTGGCCGCAGTGCGCCAGGCGGAACTGATGGCGGCCGATGGGGCCGACTTGCTGGACATAGGCGGCGAGTCGACTCGTCCCGGCCATCCAAACGTCAGCGCCCACGAGGAGCTCGGTCGCGTCCTGCCGGTCGTCCGCGCGATCAGGGCGGCCCTTCCGGATATGCCGATCAGCATCGACACGACCAAATCGGAGGTGGCGGAGGCGGCCCTGGACGCGGGCGCGGATCTCCTCAACGACATCTGGGGAACGGCCGAGTCATCGGTCATGGCGGCCATTGCCGCCGAGCGCGGCGTACCGATTGTCCTTATGCACAACCGTGCCGAGGCGCGTTACAGGAGCCTGGTCGCCGAGGTGATGGCTGAACTCCAGCGTGCGCTGGAACGGGCTCTGACCGCTGGCGTGCCCTGGGACAGCATCATCGTCGATCCGGGCATTGGCTTTGGAAAGACCCCAGAGCAGAATCTGGCGATGCTTCGCGATCTGTCCCTGGTGACCGCGCTCGGGCGCCCGGTCATGGTCGGGACCAGCCGAAAGTCGACCATCGGCAAGGTGCTCGACCTGCCCGCCGATCAGCGACTGGAAGGTACGCTCGCCACGACCGCTCTTGCGGTGGCCGCCGGGGTTGACCTCGTGCGCGTCCATGACGTGCAGGCGAACGTCCGGGCCGCGCGAATGGCCGACGCAGTGGTCCGCGGCGGCTGGAGCGACCCCACCCATGACTGATCGCATCGTTCTCCACGCGATGGAATTCGAGGGGCGCCATGGTGTTGGTGACGAGGAACGCGCCGACCCGCAACACATCGAGCTCGACGTCGAGTTGACCCTCGACCTGCGCGACGCCGGCAGGACGGACGACCTTGAGCAGACTGTCGACTACGGCGACGTCTTCGAGCGCTGCCGCGCAATCGTCGAGGAACGCAGCTTCCACCTTCTGGAGGGCATCGCCGAGGCGGTTGCCGTCGATCTGCTGAGTAGTTTCCCGAGGCTCGAATCAGTCCTGGTGCGGGTCAGGAAGCTGGGCGTTCCGATCGACGGCGTCCTCGATTACGCCGGGGTCGAGATCGAGCGCTCGCGCTAACTAATCGAGGCCGGCCGGGCGGGTCCCGAGAGTGAGCCCCATCTGAAGCGTGGTCCCGTCGCGCAGGACGCTCAATGTCAAGCGGTCACCGGGCTCATAAAGACTCAGGATGTCGTCCAGGCCCTGGGCGGCGTCAATCCGCCGGCCATCGATGGCCGTGACGATGTCATTTGCCTGGAGGCCGGCCTCGGCGGCCGGGCTGTCAACCCAGATCGGCGGCGACCCGTCGGATGTCTCGGGATTAATCCAGGCGCCGTAGTCGATCGGTAGGTCATTCTGCTCGGCTGCGTTGCGGTCGACCGAGACGTAGACGATGCCGATCCATGGACGGCTGAGCGGCTCGCCGGCAACCGCCTGGTTCATGATCGGCTTCGCGATGTTGATCGGGATCGCGAAGAAGATGCCCTGCGCGCTCTCGGCGAAGGCGGTGCTGACACCGACGACCATGCCCGACGCGTCGACGAGCGGCCCGCCCGAATTGCCCGGGTTGATCGCCGCGTCCGTCTGGACGAGGTTGCGCAATGGACGCCTTTGGCCAGTGACGGGGTCGCTGACCACCAGCTCGCGGCCCAGAGCCGAGATCACCCCCGCAGTTACGCTGTTGGTGAAGGTGCCCAGCGGGCTGCCGATGACGATGGCGATCTGGCCCGGCTTGAGCGTGCCAGAGTCGCCGATACGTGCGACCGGCAGCGGCAGGCCGGACGCGTCGATCTTGACGATGGCGAGGTCAGTCAGCGTGTCCACCCCGTAGACCGAGGCCGGCAGTGTTCGACCGTCCTGAAGCTCGACGGTAACCTCGGTCGCGTCGGCGACCACGTGTCGGTTAGTGAGCACCCAGCCGTTGGCGTCGTAGATGATCCCGGAGCCAACACCGGTCGCGGACGGCGAGAACGGGTCCGCGGGCTCGCCTCCGAGGACCGTGATCGTTACCACCGCCGGGCTGACCGCCTCCGCGGCCTGGGTGATGGCCGACTGTTCGTCCAGGATCACCGTCTGCGCGCTCGCCGCCGGTGCGGATGTCAGGCCCGGTGTTGGGGCATTCGACACCGAGGACGTGGAGTTGAGGCCGCCGTTGTAGAGCAGCGCGAGGTAAGTCCCGGCCGATCCAACCGCACCGGCGATCACCGCAACGAACACGATCAGGAGGAGATACAGACCCGACGGATTGCCCCGGCCGCGGCGCCGGTCCTGCCCCGGCAGCGGCTCGAGCCAGTGCTGGGGAGTCTGCTGCGGCCAGGCCTGGCCCGGCCACGTCGATCGCGAATCGGCGGGTGGGCTGTACGTTGCCGACCGTCCGTAGGCCACGCCGCTGCTCGGACCCTCGGCGGGCGCGTAAGGCTCTGGTCGATATGTTTCGGTGGG
The DNA here is from genome assembly GCA_964642085.1 of uncultured Anaerolineaceae bacterium. Taxonomy (GTDB): domain Bacteria; phylum Chloroflexota; class Limnocylindria; order Limnocylindrales; family CSP1-4; genus JALYGJ01. The sequence continues at coordinate 2,107 of CAZXLP010000056.1, read as the reverse complement.
CGGGTCGATCGGACCCTGGTCGCGCGGTTCTGTCATCTGGGATTCATCACGGCACCCGCAAGGTTGCCACGAACGTCGTTCAGGCGCGAACTGCGGCGGGTGAAGAAACGGATATGTCGCGCGGCAGAGCGACTGATACCTGCGTTCCCACCCCTGGCGTGCTGCTGATCGCGATGCGGCCGTCATGCATCTCGACTATCGAGCGCACGATCGACAACCCGAGTCCCGAGCCGGCTGCGCGTGACTCATGCGCCTGCGCGCCGCGATAGAAGCGATCGAAGACGTTGGGCAGTTCGTCCGGATCGATGCCGACGCCGGTGTCCACCACGCGCAGTTCGGCACCTTCCTTGGTTTTTTCGAGCGTGACCCCGACCTTCCCGCCCGCGGGCGTGAACTTGATCGCGTTGCCGATGAGGTTGCCCAGCACCTGGCCGAGGCGCTGCGGGTCGTGGCGCTGCCGGATCGGTTCCTCGGGCACGGTCATCGTGAGGGTCACGCCCTTGCGCTCGGCGTAGGGCAGCGCCTGCTGGACGGAGTTCTCGACCACCGCGCGGAGGTCGTCCGGACGCAGGTCGAGCAGCACGAGACCCGATTCGAGCTTGGAAAGCTCGAGCAGGTTGGTCGCCAACCAGTCGAGCCGCTCAATCTGCTGTCGGCTCTGCTCGATGAACTCGTTCCGTGTGGCCTCGTCCATTGCCGCCTTGTCGGAGAGCAACTCGTTGAATGTGCGCAGCGCGGCGATCGGTGTGCGCAGCTCGTGCGACACGTCGGCCAGGAAGTCCCGGCTGCGGTCGCGATCCCGTTGGATAAAGCCGATCGAGTTCTGAAGCCGCTCGGCCATCGCGTTGAACGCCTCCGACAGCTCACTCACCTCGGGTGACGCACTCCGCGGCACAACGCGGACGCTGAGGTTGCCCTCGGACAGCTCGCGGGCGGCTCCCGTGAGGCGGCGGATGGGATGGGCAAGGCGGTCGGCGATGAAGATCGACGTGATGACCGCCGCGATCAGCGCTATTACGGCAGCGACGCTCATCACCTCGACGATCGTCTGAAGCGTCTGCGCTCGGAAGGTAAAGGGCTCGGACAGTCGGACCGTCACCCATCTCAATGGAGCCCCCGCGCCGGCCTGGGTCCAGAAAGAATCTTCGATCTCGATCGGGCTCTGAAACAAAATTAGCTCGCGTTGCTGGCCCTCAGTTGCCAGCTCGTCAGGGAATGGGACATACAGCTCATACGCGATCTGGTCCGGATGGTCCCTATCGACCGCGATGGTGACGGTGACATTTGCCTGGGCCGATAGCTCAACGACGTCCCGCAAGAATCCTTGGTCAGCGGTTCCCAGGGCGGCCCGAAGACCGTCTGACGCGGTAAGTGGCTCGGTCGGTTGGAGGATGGGTCGGGGTGCGTCGGTGCCCACAGACCGGTACTCGAAGAGCTTGGTGATCACAAAAGACCTGACGATGTTGGTCCTGCGAGTGAGATCCGCAGTCGACTGTTGGCCAAAATAGCCGTCTAGCAGCCGGGGAAGCGTCGCCAGCACCAGGACGAGTGCGATCGCCACGACGGCGACGAACGCCAGAACGAGTCGCGCTCGCAGGCCGGTGACGAAACGCGGGATGAGTCGGCGCATCAGACCGCCGCGCTGGGTGCCGGGTGCAGCACTGCCCTAGCGTTCGGCGAAGGCGTAGCCCGCTCCGCGGACGGTCAGGATGAACGCCGGATCGGACGGGTCGTCCTCGAGCTTCTCACGCAGGTGGCTGACGTGGACGTTGATCGTCTTCTCGTCCTGGTCCAGCGCCTCGTAGTCTCGGACGAGCTCGAGCAACTCGCGTCGGGTGAAGACGCGCCCGGGTTTGGACGCCAGGTGCCGCAGAATCTCGAACTCGGTGGCGGTCAGGCTGATCCGCTTGGTCCCGCGCTGGACGCGGCGGCGCTCGAGGTCGATGAGCAGATCGCTGTGGCGAATGACGCGTCCGCCCGCGGCATCGGCAAGGTCACCGTATGCGCGACGCAGCAACGACTTGATGCGGCTCATCAGCTCGCGCAGGCCGAACGGCTTGGTCAGGTAGTCGTCGGCGCCGAGCTCGAGGCCGATCACCTTGTCCAT